>JAOZRC010000084.1 GCA_029940345.1 Desulfobacterales bacterium | reverse complement strand
CCGCTCTCACGCTTTTGCAGCCGATTTAAGACTTTTCAAACAGGCTCTTATATGAAGGATGCCCATTTTCCCATGTTGTTCACCTATTAATATACGTGCATTCAAGAAAAATCCGTATCCTATTCAAATTAGATGGTAATGGCCAAGTAAGGAGTGCGAAAGTTAAGCAGAGCGGAGGAACGGAGCGGAACGGTCTTTCGCTGATATAACGTGCTGTTCCACGGATTCAGACCCATGCGAAAAACATAATTTTCGCACTCCGGAACTACACTTGGCCATAATTTGTGAACAGGATACAAAAATCCTGTCATTATTAACCTGATTGTAACTAAATCGTTGCAATTCCCTAACATAAAGGGTAGGAAAAAATTATTTGTATTAACCTTAATTCTATTAAAGGAGGAAAGCATGCGAAAATCTGCAAAAGCCATTTCGGTGGCAATGGTTATGGCCGTGTTTTTGATCGGAATTCTGACAACTGACGGCCAGGCGGCCACGGAGATCCTGTGGTGGCACGCCATGGGCGGCGTCAATGGCGAACGGGTCAACAAAATCGCTGATGATTTCAATGCCGCTCAAAAAGAATACAAGGTGGTTCCAGTGTATAAGGGCAACTACACGGAAACCATGACGGCTGCCATTGCCGCCTTTCGGGCCAAAAAGCACCCTCATATCGTCCAGGTATTCGAAGTGGGCACCGCCACGATGATGGCAGCCGAAGGCGCCGTTTATCCTGTTGAGCAAATGATGAATGATGCCGGTGTAAAACTGGATAAATCCGCGTTTTTACCTGCCGTTATCAGCTATTATCAAACCCCTGGAGGCGACCTTTTGTCCATGCCGTTTAACAGCTCCACGCCGGTGCTGTGGTACAACAAGGATGCTTTTGCCAAAGCGGGCATTAAGGAACCGCCCAAAACCTGGCCGGAGGTGGAAGCGGCCTCTAAAAAATTGTTGGAAGCCGGTTATAAAAGCGGTTTTTCCTTTGGCTGGCAATCCTGGGTGATGGTGGAAAATTTTAGCTCGTGGCACAATTTGGCCCTGGGAACCAAGGAAAACGGTTTTGCAGGCCTGGACACCGAATTTACATTCAACAACGCTAACGTCAAACGGATGATGGGTGATGTGGGCAAATGGCAGAAAAGCAAGATTTTTGATTACGGCGGACGCCGTGGCGACAGTCTGCCCAAATTCACCAACGCCGAGTGCGGCATGTGGCTGAACTCCTCGGCGTATTACGGCGGGATCAAAAAACAGGCAAAATTCAAGTTTGGCCAGACGATGCTGCCTTTTTATCCTGACATCATCGCCAAACCGCAGAATTCCATTATCGGCGGAGCCACCCTATGGGTTCTTAAAGGTCATCCCCAAGGCGATTACAAAGGTATCGCCCAGTTTATGAATCATCTCTCTTCGCCCGAGGTTCAGGCCTGGTGGCATCAAGAAACCGGTTATGTGCCCATCACCACAGCCGCTTATGAATTAAGCAAAAAGCAGGGCTTTTATGATAAAAATCCGGGTACGGATACGGCGATTAAACAACTTAGCTTAAATACCCCGACCCCCAACTCACGTGGCTTGCGTTTCGGTAATTTCGTTCAGATTCGCGATATTATCAACGAAGAGATGGAAGCTATCTGGAACGGTGGCAAAACCGCATCTCAAGCCATGGATGATGCTGTTAAACGAGGTAATAAATTGCTGCGTAAATTTGAAAAAGCGAATAAGTAATTTCATCTCTTGTTCCAACGCTCCGGCGTTGGAACGAGAATAAATAACTCATCGGTTTTCGAATTATTAAACAATAACAATCGAATTACGAACAATCGAACGACGAACCATTAAACACCATGCTCAAACGCACCCATTTCAACCCTTCGCCTTTGCCTTATCTGCTGGTCACCCCGCAGATACTGATCACGATTATTTTCTTTATCTGGCCGGCCAGCCAGGCCATTTTTCAATCCCTGCTTGTGGAAGATGCCTTTGGCCTGAAAAGCGAATTTGTCTGGTTGGACAATTTTATTGAGCTGTTTACCGATGAAATCTATTTCAATTCGTTCGGAAGAACGCTTTTGTTCTCTTCCCTGGTGGCCTTTTTATCCCTGGGAACAGCGCTGCTTTTAGCAGCCACGGCGGACCGGATCGTGCGTGGCGCCACCACCTACCGAACGCTTTTAATATGGCCTTATGCGGTGGCTCCGGTTGTGGCGGGCGCTTTGTGGATGTTCATTTTTGATCCCACGCTGGGAATCGTGGCGTATATGTTAGAAGCCCTGGGTTATGACTGGAACCATCGCTTAAACGGCAACCAGGCTATGGCGCTCATCATCTTCGCCGCTTCATGGAAGCAGATCAGTTATAATTTTTTGTTTTTTTTGGCCGGTATGCAGGCGATCCCCAAATCATTGACCGAAGCGGCTGCCATTGACGGTGCCGGACCGGCCTGGCGTTTCTGGACGATTGTTTTTCCGCTGCTTTCGCCAACCACCTTTTTTCTCCTGGTGATGAATATTGTGTATGCCTTTTTCGAAACGTTTGGAATCGTGCATGCGGTGACCAAGGGCGGACCGGCCGGAGCCACCGAGATATTGGTGTATAAAGTGTATAATGATGGCTTTATCGGCCTGGACCTGGGTGGCTCGGCGGCCCAATCGGTCGTGCTGATGGCGATCGTGATCACCCTGACAGTGATTCAGTTTCGTTATATCGAACGGAAAGTGGAGTATTAAGCCATGGTTGAAAACCGTCCTTTGACGAACTTTTGCAGTCACGCTGTTTTGATATTCGCCATCGCAATTATCGCCTTTCCCATCTGGATCACGTTTGTGGCCGCCAGCCATGACGCTGTGCGCATGACCCAGACGCCGCTGCCGCTTTTACCCGGAGATCAGTTTTTCATCAATCTGAAAGACACCTTTACGCAAGGTGTGGGCAATGCGCGCGAACAATCCGTTGGCCTGATGCTGATGAACAGCCTGATCATGGCAATGATGATCGCCGTTGGCAAGATTATTATTTCACTGCTTTCGGCCTTTGCCATCGTCTATTTCCGCTTTCCGTTTCGTATGGGTTTTTTCTGGATGATTTTCGTGACGCTCATGCTACCTGTGGAAGTCCGTATCCTGCCAACTTTCGAGGTGGTCGCCAATCTCGGAATGCTAAATAATTATTGGGGCTTGAGCATTCCTTTGATCGCATCGGCCACGGCCACATTTATGTTTCGCCAGGTGTTTCTGACGGTTCCCGATGAATTATTGGAAGCTGCCCGCATTGATGGTGCTGGGCCGATGCGCTTTTTCAAGGATATCCTGATCCCGGTGTCACGCACCAATATTGCGGCACTGTTTGTGATCCTGTTTATTTACGGATGGAATCAATATCTCTGGCCGCTCCTGATCACCACGGATAAGAATATGTACACCATCGTTATGGGCATCAAGCAGATGTTGGAGGCGGCCGAAGAATCCCCGGAATGGCACCTGATCATGATGACCACGCTGCTGGCCATGCTGCCGCCCATCGTCGTGGTTGTGGGAATGCAAAAACTTTTCATCAAAGGTTTGACCGAAACGGAGAAATAACGTGGCCGAAGTAATTCTTGAAGATGTCGTCAAAGCATACAGCAAAACCGAAGTGATTCACGGCATCAGTACGACCATCGCCGATGGTGAGTTTATTGTGATCGTCGGCCCTTCGGGATGCGGCAAGTCCACCGTGCTTCGCATGATCGCCGGCCTGGAGAAGATCACCGGGGGCATTATCCGCATCGACGGACAGGTGGTCAACAAACTGGAACCCAAAGACCGCGATATCGCCATGGTCTTCCAAAATTATGCGCTCTATCCCCACATGACCGTTTTTAATAATATGGCTTATGGGCTTAAACTGAGAAAGTTCGGTAAGGATGAAATTAAACAGCGTGTGGACCAGGCCGCCCAACTGCTCCAGTTGGAGGGCTTGCTTGATCGTAAACCGCGCCAGCTATCGGGCGGCCAGCGTCAGCGTGTGGCCATGGGACGCTGTATTGTGCGGGAGCCCAAAGTTTTCCTGTTTGATGAACCGTTAAGCAATCTGGATGCCAAGTTGCGCGTGCAGATGCGTCTTGAACTGCGCAAACTGCATGAAAGACTGAAAGTCACCAGTATTTATGTCACCCATGACCAGGTGGAAGCCATGACCTTGGGGGATCGCCTGATTGTCATCAATGAAGGCGCCGCCGAACAGATCGGCTCACCCCTTGAATTGTACGAAAAACCTGGAACAAAATTCGTAGCCGGTTTTATCGGTTCGCCAGCGATGAACTTCATGGACGCACATATCAGCCGTGACGGCCAATGGGCCCTGATGCAAGGTGATATCCGTCTTGCGTTAGCTAACGGCGGCGTTCCCCGCTTTGGCGGCCAACAGGTCATCATCGGCATTCGGCCTGAGCATTTCAAAATAATTGTAAAAGGCCCCCAATCCATGCTGCTAACTGTGGATCATACCGAGATTTTAGGAGCCGACACAACGGTTTACGGACGCTTTGCCGACACCCCTGGTTTGATCACGATTCGTCTTCCTGATATTCATCATTTCAAATCCGAGACGATCCTGCCCCTTAGCGTTGCGCAGGCTAAAATCCATATTTTTGATAGGGAAACGGGAGCGCGTATCTGAAAGGATATAATCCAGAGTGCCAAACTTACAATTTAGCGGTTGATAAACGGCCGTAGTTTTTTCCGCTAAACTGTAAGTTTAGCACTCCTTCAACTTTTGTGATTTGAGATCGAACAAACCCGACCCAAATCCATGCGCCTGCCTGGGAAGTTTTTTATTCCCCGTTCCTCAGACATCATAAATCATATTAATTTCCCTATCGAATTTCTTGTAAATTGTGGCCCGCCGGACTTTCATGGTGGCGGTCATTTCATCGTCATCATGGTCCAGTTCTTTGGTCAAGAGCAGGAATTTGCGGATATTTTCCACCCTGGCAAACTTGGCATTGACCGTGTTCACGGCTTCCTGGATTAAGTTCCTGACTTCCGGCCTTCCGGACAACGATTTAAAATTAGTGTAAGGGATCTGCTTGTTGGCAGCCCATTTGCCCACATTTTCAAAATCAATCTGAATCAGGGCCGCGATGAATTGTTTCCCGTCCCCAAGCACAATGGCTTCCTTGATATAAGGGCTGACCTTGAGTTCGTTTTCAATCAAAGACGGGGCGATATTTTTACCGCCCGATGTGATAAGGATATCCTTTTTCCGGTCAATAATGGAAAGATGCCCATCCTTGTCCACGGTAGCGATGTCTTCGGTCATGAGCCAGCCATTGATAACGGTTTTGGCCGTGGCTTCCGGATTTTTGTAATAGCCCATGAAAATGCCAGGCCCTTTTTTCATCAACTCACCGTCAGGCGCCAGTTTATACTCGATACAGGCGACGGGTTTTCCCACGCTGCCAAGTTTGATGTCATTTCCCTTATGGATAAAGGAGAGCCCTGTACACTCGGTCATACCGTAGCCTTCCTTGGTCAGAATGCCCAAGGCGTGAAAAAACAGCAGTTCTTCCGGGCTGACCTTGGCTGCGGCCGACAGGCACAACCGGGCCTTTCGAAGGCCGATATAATTTTGCAGGGACCTGAATATCAGCCAGTAGCAGACCTGCCAGGACAGTTTCAAGCCCGGATTTATTTTTTTGAAGTCAAGGCGCAGTTTGGCTGTCTTGTAGCCGATGGCCATGCAATGATCAAAGAACCACCGTTTTAACCACCCGGAATCCTGGATGTTGATGGTGATAGAACTGTGCAGCTTTTCCCATATCCGGGGGACGCCAAGAAACAGGGTCGGCGCAATTTCCCTCAAATCATTCTGGATCGTGGTAACACTCTCGGCAAAATTGACCGTATTGCCCACAAACAGCGGCAGATACAGGCTGAAAATCTGTTCAGCCACATGACATAGCGGCAGATAGGAGACAACCGTGTCTTTTGGGGTGACTTCCATGGCTTCGGCAGCAGACCAGGTCGCGGCCTCCACATTTCGGTGGCTGACCATGGCTCCCTTGGGCGGGCCTGTGGTGCCGGAGGTGTAGATCATGATACAAATATCTTCGGGGTCACCTTTTTTAACTTCTTCAAGAAACAGGTGCGGGCGGGTCTTTGCCAATTGCCGGCCACTATCTTCAACTGCTTTGAAAGAGATAATGTTCTCTTTGGGATATTTCCGCATCCCTTTCATGTCTTTGACAATGATTTTTTTCAGCATGGGCAGGTCATCCAGAACCTCAAGGATTTTGTCTGTCTGTTCCTGATCCTCGCACACAACCATGACCGAGTCGGAATGGTGTACGACATATTTGACTTCAGGATAGGGGCTTGTGGGGTATACCCCTAAGGTGACGCCCCCGAGACTGATACACGCAAGATCGGCATAGAGCCATTCCTTACAGTTTTCACTGATAATGGCCAAATGATCCCCCCGTTGAAATCCAAGTGTCACAAGCCCTAAGGCAAAATGCGTCACATGGGTAAGATATTGGTTCCAGGTGATGCGCCGCCATATCCCGAAATCCTTTTCCCTCAGGGCTGCCTGGTCGCCGCATTCCGCCACCCGATCCAGGAAAACCCGTGGCAGTGTTTTGTCAGTCAGCTTAACCATCTTTTCCTTCGCTTGTAATGTTTCACGTTGCGATAGCTGGCAGCTTCATCCCCATGCCCCATGCCAAGATAAAATTCCTGGACATCCTTGTCCCCTAATAAGATATCCACAGGCCCGTCCAGCACAATCCTGCCGTTTTCCATGATATACCCGTAGGTGCTCATTTCCAATGCCATCTGCGCATTCTGCTCCACAAGCAGCATGGCGGTTCCCTCATTCACATTTATTTTTTTGATGATTTCAAAGATTTCTTCCACCAGCATGGGGGCAAGACCCATGGAAGGTTCATCCAGCATCATCAGGCAAGGGGTTGCAAGCAGGGCCCGGCTGATGACTAACATCTGCTGTTCACCGCCGCTGAGATAGCCAGCCAGGCGTTTGAAGCTTCGTTTTAATATGGGGAAATATTCAAAGCACTTATCCATATTCCGGGCAATTTTCACCCGGTTTTTTTGGGTGTAGGCCCCACAGATCAGGTTTTCTTCCACTGTCAGATCTTCAAAAACTCGCCGGCCCTCCATGACCTGGAAAAGACCCTTTTGTACAATTTGGTGGGGTGCCAGTCCCGATAAAGACTCTCCCTGGTAATAAATTGTTCCGTCGGTGATCGCCCCGTCCTCTAAGGGCAGAAATCCGCTGATGGCTTTCAGGGTAGTGGACTTGCCGGCGCCATTGGAACCGAGCAATGCCACAATGGCGCCTTTTTCGACTTCAAGGGAAAGCCCTTTCAGCACCAGGATGACATTATTGTAAAGCACCTCTAAATTATTCACTTCAAGAATAGACGGCACCCGGTCCTCCTGCTTTTTGATGGTCATAATCAATACGCCATGAAAATTTTCGACCTGTGCGGTTACACTTATCGGTAGGGTGGGCATCGCCGGAAACATATATTGTATACAGTGCCTATCTTTGTCGGCGATGCCCACCGTTTTACTGAAAAATCGGTGGGCAAAGGCTGTTTCCTTTAACGAAGTCCGTCGCTTTGCCGAATCATCTGCTATGAACTAAGTAAGTGAAAAAACGTTGCCCACCCTACATTTAATAGCAACCGCACAGGTTGAAAATTTTCGGCCATAAGTTTCCCGGCATAGCTCTGCCGGATTTACAACCCCACCGCTAGCAGTGCGAAAAACACCTGAAAACATTCGACCTGCGCGGTTGAAATAAAATATTCCTTAAAAGCTCCGTGAGAGCGGCATATTTGTAGTAAATGATGTTATGATTCGGTCAGAGTCCCATCGGGACGGCATATTTATAATGTGATTGCGCGTACCCTGTTGTGCTGTGACTGATATGCCGTCCCGATGGGACTCTGCCGAGATATTACCCTGATGATTCTACAAATATGCCGTCCTGATGGGACTCTGAATGAATTGCACAGGTCGAAAATTTTCAATCTGTACGGTTAAGAATCAAAGCCCTGAAAGGGCGGGCTAGTATGAAGAAGGCAGGGGCAACTGCCGCCAGTGCGCCCTTTCAGGGCTGATATTACAACCTATCCTGACCCAGAGCGATGCCCTGGGCTTTCATATTTCGCGCTTTCAGCGCTAACCGCACAGGTCGAAAGCTTTTGGCAGACTACTTATTCATCCAGTCGGATCCAGTCGGAAACCGGAACAAATTTACCATTTTGGGCTTTGTAAACTTTTCCCATGCCCGTGGCATTTGAACCGGCAAAACTGACCACACCGCTCAAACCGCCGGTATCCCAGTCTTTGACCTTGGGAATCATGTCTTTAAGATTTTCACCCGTGATGGGCAGACCGGCTTCATGGCACATTTTGGACAATTTTACATAGATCATGCCCGTGAACCACCCCTGCATATAGGAGTTGGGACGATAGGTTACATCGGGATGATGTTTTTCAGAATAGGTGCGTATGGCCTGAATCATGGGAAACTCATCCATGTACCAATAGGAATAGGGAGACACCCCCATGTATCCTTCAGCATCCGGCCCAAGTTTGTCCAGCAGCATTTTGCTCATGGCCCAGAAGGTTCCCATAAAGGTGATATCAAGGCCAAAATCCTTTGCCCCCTTTATGACTTCGGGAATGGGCGGCACCACATAACCCTGGAAAATACAATAATCGGGCTTATTGCGTTTCAGATCCAGAAGTTGGCTGGTAATATCCACAGCCCCGACCTTGGTCACTTCTTCAGCCACCACTTCAATCCCCAGTTTTTTGGCCAGTTTGCGGGCAAAGGGAATCGGGTCCCGGCCAAATTCCGTGTCACTGTAGAAAAACGCCACCCGGTGAGGTTTGTTGTTTTTCTTTGGTTGGCCGGCAATGTATTTTAACAAGACACCAAACTGTTGAGCATAAGTGGGGCCGCTCACAAAGATATAAGGGTTTTTTTGTCTGTCGCTGAGTTCCTCTGAAAAGCTGGTGGAACCGTAGAGGACATGATAGCGGGAGTTGATCTCAGGCGCCATGGCTTTGCCGACTCCTGTGGACTCGCCATACATCATGGGGGGCTTCTCCTGGGCCATTATTTTCTTAAACGAGGCAATAGCGCGTTTAAGATCGTAGCCGGTGTCCTCATAAATATATTTGAATTTTTTATTTCCGACACCGCCCTGTTCATTGGCATAGCCCAGGGAATCCATCAGACCCTGATGGATATGTTTGCCCGCAAAGGCAAAGCGTCCGGTAATGGGCTGGCCTGCACCCACTTTGATCACCTCATCGGCAAATGACACGCCTAAAGTTAAAAATAACGCCAAACTGATGACCAAGGCCAAAATAATACTTTTTTTCATAATCACTCCTTTGTTAATGGTTTTTCGGTTAACTAAATGAATAAACATTATATTTTATTGGGCTTCGTTCACTGAGCAGTTACAGTTTGTCCTGTTAGGGATATCATATCTATTGAAACAAGGCTTATGGTAGCCAAATTTGTTATTTGTCACATCAGTGTTCAAATGGCCACAGATGAAAATAGTTTTTGATACGCCGCCAAATTTCAGCCAGTCCATGAGGTTCAAACACTAAAAATATGACAATCAGTAATCCGAATATGACCTGCTGCAACGGGAATAGAAAACTCATGGCGGTTGGAAAGGTATTCACAAGCAAGCCAAGGACAGTGCTGATCGCCTCGGGTACAATGGTCATAAAAATAGCGCCGAAGATGGACCCCAGGATGCTTCCCATGCCGCCCACAATAATCATCGCCAGGTATCGAACACTTTCCATTAAGGGAAAATGCTCCGGGGTCACTGTCTTTAAAAAATTCACCCAGAGGCATCCGGAAAGGCCTGCCATGAATGAGCTGACAGCAAAAGCATAGAGCTTATAGCGCAGCAGGTTAATGCCCATGAGCTCGGCTGAGATGTCGCGGTCCCTGATAGCGATAAACGCCCGGCCCACCCGGGTCCGGAAAAGATTCCGTGCTGCGGTTACGCATAAAATGACCATGGCAAGGGTTAAAAAATAATATTTAAAATCATTGTCCAGAACATATCCGCAAATTTCAGGCGGAGAAAGATTGATTCCCCGAATCCCCCCGGTCACGGATTCCCAATGGACAAAAACAAACTCAAGAATCAATTGGGCTGCCAATGTGGCGATACAAAGATACAGGCCTTTCAGGCGTAAAGAGGGCCCGCCCACAATGATGCCGAAAAACGCGGCCATCAGACCTGAAAGGGGAAGGCATATCAGGAACGGCAGATTAAAACGGGTGGCTAAAATAGCGGCAGTATACCCGCCGACGCCGATGAATGCCGCGTGGCCCAAGGATATCTGACCGGCAAAACCGGTGAGAATGTTCAAACCCACAGCCCCGATGATAGTGATGCCGGCCAGATTGGCCATAAACAGAAGATAATCCCCAGCCACAAAGGGAAAGAGTAACAACAGGGCAAACAAAATGCCCAGCCAGAAACGGGAAGTGGCGGTTGCAAAAACAGCCTGGTCGGATACGTAAGTTTCCTTAAAGTGTCCAATGCGCATAGTTACGATTGCTCTTGTTAAGAGACTGTATACAAATTTCTCGTCGCGTTTAATTATCTTAATGCAACAATCGAATAGCGAACAGATGAATGACGAACATTCGAACAAAACTGCCAAATGCATGAATCTATCGTTTTTTTGATGTTCGTTATTCGATTGTTAGAGAATCAAACGGTTACTTGGTCAAAGCCGTTCGATCTCCTTTGTGCCGAACAGTCCATAGGGTTTGATCAAAAGGATCAAAATCAGGACAACAAAGGGAGCAAGGTCCTTGACCCCCCCGTGAAAGTATGGATCCAGATAGCCCCCTGCCAGGTTTTCCACAATACCCACGATAAACCCGCCAAGCACCGCACCGCCAACGGAATCAAGTCCGCCCAGGATCACGATGGGAAATATTTTAAGCCCGATATGCCCCAGGGTTGGCTGAACGCCACCGATGTTGCCAATGATGATTCCACCCAGCGAAGCGGCAATGGTGCCAAATGCCCAGGAAATCGTAAACATCGTTTTAACGTTGATTCCCATGGAAAAAGCGGCCATCTGATCATTGGCTGTGGCCCGCATGGCCACCCCGATTTTGGCGTACTTGAACAGGAGCATAAAGATCACCACCACGGCAATGGCCATTAAAAATCCGTAAAAAAGATTGGACCGCAGCACCACCTCCCCGATGATAATCGGTTTCCTGGGGAAAAGGGGGGGCAAGCTTCTGAAGTCAGACCCCCATATGATTTCAGCGATCCCCAGCAGGATGGAACTTAAGCCGATGGTCACCATGATGATACTGATATTGGGCTGTCCCAGCATATGCCTTAAAATCAATCGCTCAACCAGGGTGCCCAGCAGAGCGGCACACACAATCACCAGGGGAAACCCGGCATAGGGAGATAATTTCAAGTATACCGTTAAGGAATAAAAAATATAGGCACCGATCATCATGAATTCGCCAGTGGCAAAATTGATGATATTAGTAGCCTTATAGATAAGTACAAAACCAAGGGCAATAAGGGCATAGATTCCGCCGACCAATAAACCGCTGGCGATCAGTTGCAGGAATATATCCATTTTTATCCTTTTTTTTGTCCCAGGTAGGCTTTGATAACATCGGGGTGTTTTTGCACTTCCCGGGGAGACCCCTGGGTCAGTTTATAACCAAAATTTAACACCAGAACCCGGTCTGAAATATCCATGATCATTTTCATGTCATGCTCGATGAGTACAATGGTGATATTGCGCTCTTCTTTAATATCCAGGATAAACCGGGCCATGTCTTCGGTCTCTTCAGCATTCATACCGGCAACGGGTTCGTCCATCAAAAGAACCTTGGGACGCATTGCAAGGGCCCGGGCGAGTTCAACCCGTTTTTGCAGGCCATAGGCAAGGGTACTCACCGACTGGTTGCGAATGGACTCAATCTCCAGAAAATCAATGATATCTTTTTCAATTTCTTTACGCAACGCCATCTCTTCCTTGTGGGCCGCACCCCAATACCACAGACCAGATATCAAACCGGTTTTTAAATGGGAATGCGCGCCCAGTTTGATATTATCCAGCACAGACATGCCATGATACAGGGCAATATTCTGGAATGTCCGCCCCAATCCCAGGGCCGCTCTTTTGTCCGCTTGCAGGTGGGTGATATCAGTGCCTTGGAAAAACACTTTCCCCTTTTTCGGGCGGTAGAAACCGTTGATAATGTTCAATGTCGATGTCTTGCCGGCACCATTGGGTCCGATAATGGCAAATATCTCACCCTCGTTTACATCAAATGAGATATCCGATAACACTTCTAAACCGCCAAAGGCCAGGGAGACACCATCAATGGAAAGAATTTTCGGCATGCTTCATTTTACACTGAAAGTAGTTTACACTTTTCTATGGGTTTAATCTTACTTTAATTGTTTGAATCAGAATTTACAGGATTTCAGAATGTTCAGAATTTTGTTCATTTAATAATTCTGTAAATTCTGATTCAGACATTTTTTTAAATTCCGCTAATTTGCCTTGGGGAGATGGAAAGAAATAATTATCCAAAAAAATGGGGTTACGCAAAGATTCTCGT
>JAOZRC010000673.1 GCA_029940345.1 Desulfobacterales bacterium | reverse complement strand
GATAAATAATGTCACGGCGTTATCGGTCGTCGGCGTATTACAATACAGCCTCCTCTCTCTAGCCTTGTGCCAAATCATTAAATCGGGTAATTATCTGAACATCTATAGTGTGTGTTTTTGAAATGACAGATTTCCGCTTTCACATTTCCCGGCCTTGAAATCTTCCACATATTTTCGTCGTACATCCATAAGACAGGTGAGCATACCAGGGGCAGCATAATCCGGATAGGTCCAGGGCAGCTTCCGAAATGCGCCTTTCTGAAAAATCAACGTCAAATCGGCATAGATGCCCTTGCCAAGATAGATACGATGCGCATAATTTTTCCCGGTGGCTAAAATAAAACGGGAACGCAACAGATACCCCGGATCAATATTGATTTTCCGCTGACCGGTGACGGCGAACCGCTGCTCAATTTTATTGGTGGAAAGTTTGATATCAGCTAAAGCGTCCTGTTCAATTAACCGCTTGAACGTGATAACGCGTCTTCTCAAAGGCGTCCCCATTTCGGTTTCATAGTAATGGGTGTAATCGAAAGGCATCCAGGAACTGACAATATCAATCGCTCCCATCTCTTTAATCAAATCATTCACAACAGGTGTTATCAGTTCCGTTCTTTGCATCAAAAGACTGATGACAAGTTTAGCAGGACGAGGAGGTCTGGGCAAACTCATAATTCAAACATTCAGCGTTTCATTCGATGTTCGATGTTGGACGTTCAATGTTCGATGTTCAATTGTTCAATAGGTTTGGCGTCCTCAATCAGCATATTGGGGATATCGCTCTGAATTTGGTACAGCAATTTGCAGTGATCACAAATAAGACCGTTTTCATTTTCGTTTAAATGAATCTCGCCCTTACATTTAGGGCAAACCAAAATATCCAGCAGTTCTTTACGAATTGGCATATTTTGTTTCCTTTATAATGTTTTTAATTCTTTGACATGTTTTAATTTTTTCTTCACACGCGCCGGAACCGGTTTTAAGCGCCAACGACGATGCACCCACAGCCAATTATCAGGCGCCATGCGAATATGTTTTTCAATAATGCGATTAAACAGAGCGGTGTTGGCGACAATATCGCTACTGATATCTTCACTACGAACCAGTTTGACAGGCGTATCAATCATAATTTTATAACGTCCGTCGGGTTGCCGAATATTAAACACAGGCAGCACGAGCGCATCATAGCGGCCGGCAAACAGGGCCAGTCCTTTGTGCGTACAGGCGGTCAAGCCGAAAAAAGGGACGTAGACGCCATCGTACCAAGACGCATTCTGGTCCATCAGAATACTGACTGCTTCTTTTTTTTGCAACAACTTTCCGATAGAGCGGGCGCTGCGAATTTTATCTAGTAAAAAATTGCCCGTGCGTTTGCGTAATTGGGACAACACGCGATCCACCGGTTCAAAATCAAGGGGTCTTACAAGCAAATGGCTGTTGCCTTTAATTTTCAGAGACAAGGCCAGCGCCATCAATTCCCAGTTGCCGAGATGCGCGGTGAAGATCAGTATCCCTTTGCCGGAGTTCCTGGCTTTGGCAACATTTTCAAGACCTTCGAAGGTCGTATAAGAGTCCAGATTGCTTTTGCTTAATTTGAATAACGATGGCAGTTCCAGCGCTACGCGCACCAGTTGAACAAACGTAGCTCGTGCAACCGCATACACCTGACGTTCATCATACGTCGCGGCATAAGCTCTGCGAATATTTTTCAAGGCAATCCGGCGATGCCTTCGGTCTGCTTCCCACCACAAGCGTCCGATAGGAACGGCCAATTTGACAATCATCCGCCGGGGCAACAGCCCTGCCGATCGCACTATGGCTGAAATCGCCGCAAAAATGATCATATCCGCTTTTTTTTTAAATTTTTTGTTTCTGTGGTTCATTTTGATTTCCGATATTACTACCGATTAAAACGATTAAAAAAGCAAATAAAGCTTGATACCAGCTATGATAAATATTGCATCCCGTAATTCCCAGGACCAATAAGACCACCGGGAATGTAAGCAGTCCGATGCGGTAACCGCTAAAATCGTTTAAAATGCACTGAAGCACTTTTACAAACAACCAAACAAAAGCGCCAAACCCTGAAATTCCGGTGCTGGCTAATAGCATCAGAATCAAACTGTGCGCGCTGTACGCCGCGGCTTCTTTAAACACCTGCCCATCAGGGGCGACATAAGCGCTAACGGTTCCACTGGCCGCCATCTGTTTATACGCATCCTGGAACGATGAAACGCTCACGCCAAACACCGGGTGATCCAGCCATAACGCCCATGAAACTTTCCAGTAGTAAATACGATCGTAAAAGCTGGTCAGATCAAGCATGTCTCCGGACAGAAAAAAAAAGGTTATCACACTCACAAGAATGATCGCTGAAAGTACACCGGTTATTAATGAGACCCGCCTAAACACAAAATAGGCGCTGATTACAAAAATTCCCGCGGCCGATGCCAGCAAGTCCGTGCGAATATGAATCAGCAATAACAGGATAAAAGCGATAAGGCCAATGGCGATGACCGAAATTTTTTTTTTAAGGCGTAAGCCTTTATCCATCAAGCCCCAGGCCAGGAAAAAGGGCGCCGCATAAGCTGTCATAGCGGCAATTCGAGCGGCCTCTTTCAATTTTACGGTATAACGCACCAGCGGCTTGCCAATTAAATCGCAACCGAAAACATACGCGGATAACATATTTATAGCCGCCCAGACAACGCCGGCGGCCAGTCCGTAAACCAAGTACCGGGACACCGTAACGCGGCGAGCCGTATCCAGGAGCGCCATACCAAAAAGAAGATAGCGCATAAAAGCGATATCATGGGCAAAGCCTTTGCTCCCAGGCCCGTTAACACCGAGGCTGACAATAATTGCAATAAACCAGGCTGACCAGGGAATAACCAAGGGGTGTCGCCTAAGAAAGCGGAAACCGTTATCACGCATTACAATCAGTCGGATAAGCCATACAACAATGACAAGCGCAACAATGAGTTCAAAACCGATGTTGCCAATAACCAGACCCACCGGCGTCAGCGCACCGGCTATGGCGCAGGTGCGATCCAGACGTCGTGACCATAACTGTCTTAATTCATTGTTCATACGTTTATTTCGGAAAATAGCAAGGTGGCTTGGACACGCATTTTTTCCTGCTATATAAAAGATTGTTTTGCATTTTGCAACCGCTTTTCTGAAAGTGTGATTGCATGAAAACTTGGCAATATTTTTGATTTGTTATCATTTCAAAGTGTTAGGTTAGGCGATAGTTATTCCGACAGTTTTTTATCTATTTTATAATAGCTGTTCAAATTTATATTCTTGGATTTTCTGAATCAATTTTTCTGTTTTTACAGTTTACAATAGGATAATTTAGGAGTAAGGGATAGTAAA
>JAOZRC010000672.1 GCA_029940345.1 Desulfobacterales bacterium | reverse complement strand
TGGTTTCTGAAAACGTTTACAAATCCGTGAGCGAAAATGTCGTATTGACAGATTCTGTCAAGATTCACCTCAAAGGAGTGCAAAAACCGGTGACGCTCCGTCGGATCGGCAGGGTGAAATAGATCGGTGACAGCCATCGCGTAACTCATTACAATTGCAAAAGACTGACATCATGATGTCAACAACGATTGGTTCAAAATATCTCTGAATTGTTCGATATTGTTGCATCCCATAGCCTGCCCCAATCACCCAATCACAACGATGAAGCCCAGTTTATTTTCAGTTTGCGATTTGATGACACGCAATCCCGTAAGTAAAGAGTGATCATGCTTTGATAAGGGATTCCGGTTTCTTCTGACATATCTTTAAAATACTCAACAATATCTTCTTCCATACGTAATGTAACTTGTTTTTTCAATCTCTTAGCATAAGGATTTGGGCGGGATTTCATTTTTGAGAGGTCGTATTCTTTTTGCATAAATTCACCTTTTGTAGCGTTTTGACTCATTCTTTGTAGCTTTACGGGCAGATATGATTCTGATTTCGGAATCACTTTTTCGATAACAATGACAAACCATGAGTAAATTTAATTGTGAACTGAGTCCAAGCAGCAGAAATCGATCTTCCCATTCAGAATGTTCATCGTTATAAAATTCTATGGCAAGCTCGTCATAGAACACAGTCTGTGCCTCTTCGAACGCTACGCCATGCTTTTTGATATTTTCTGCAGCCTTGCGTCGATCCCAGTTAAAGTTTAATTTTTTCATCATTACAATGTAACTGCAAGAGTTATGCTTTTCAAGTTATTTTTTGTTGCGGCTTATGCAACGATGCATAAGATGACAGGATCAAGGATGCGAATCAGCCCAAAAAATAGCCCCATTCACAGCCTGCGAATGGGGCGAAGCACTTTTGCGTAGTACAAATTGTCAATTTGTACTGCAGTCTGCGAAGGTGAACTTTAATGCGAATAAGACGTTTTTTGCTGCTGAAAAGAGAAATATAGCCCTGATATAAGGGGGCATGCGTATTAATTTTAATATCAATTAATTAGTTTAGCCCGACCCCAATTCACTAGCTTCAACGTACAATTTATCTATGTAATAGTTATCTTTGTACCATTCAACCAAGTACCTGTAATGTGAATCAACATTCTCGATTTCAGGGCATTTAGGCCCTCCGTCTTTGTCCAAACCGTCATATTCAGCATCTTGTATTTTGAATAGTCTGAAATTGCCTTTCCTATCGGGTTTAGCGCCTTTTTCTGTACGAAATAAATAACGCTTTCTGCTGCCGCCGCGTTTTGGGTTTTTTCTATCTGCCATTCTGTCTTCCGAAGATACCAAATGTCTGTTTAGCATAACATCGGTAATTTCGGTTTTCCAAATACGCCAAATTTCATCCTTGATATCTTGTTCAGACACTAAATATGTCAGTGTCACCTTAGGATGAATTATATTTGCCGTTGCAGTCCATATCATATCCATTTGGGTCATTGGCATAATAAGCCTCATCGCTTTCTTGTTTGGAAGTGCATGCAAAGTGCTCTGCTTAAATTCATTTACCTATCGCTATATCTGTCGATCATATCTTTCAATGTCTTTATTGCCAGAACCGGATATCTCCCAATACCTGTTTTCGCCGTTAGCATGAATCCTGTTGCTTTATTCAGGATGCAATTATAGATATCGTTTAATTCGGCCATTTTCTTGCTCGATTGACTATTGAACCTATCGTGCCATTGTGATGCAATTGATGCAAAACTTGCACGGAACTTGAAATGCTAAACTTCAAAGCTCTCTTTGTATATATGTCGGGCTACTTGGAAGATAAAGGAATTTTCATTCATCTTGCCATAGTCGCAGAGATCAAATGTGTACCAGACACCGACGTTTTTTTCGCCTTGCCCCCGGCTGAGTACCACATTATCCAGTTTTGCTGGGGACAGCACATGCCAGAACATCCGGAAAACAAGGGTGCTTATGCTTTCCCGAATCTGTCCGGCTCTGATCAGTTCCTCGATTTTGTTGAACTGCCCCAGGTTCGCAAGCATCTCCTCAAAGTAAATCGAATCCCTGTAAGCTCTAACTCTGACTGACAGTTTTTTGATGGTTTCATAAGTTTTGCCCAGAGGGATTTCCCGTTTGTCAATGATGCCTGCCATCTCGTCCGCATTCAGCGGTTCGGAATATAACCTCAACGCCAGCCTCTCATAAGGCAGAATATCATCAGGCAGAACAAACATAACTCTCATATTGATGAGAAACAGAAAAGCTGCCAGTTTTTCGTCAGCATCTTCAAACAGATTCGAGTGAGCGGCCCAGTTCCTGACGTTCTTCACTATTTTTGAAAGGGCGCGAGCCTCATCGTCGCTCTTTGAAAGAGGTTCGTCTTTATTCTTCCCGATATTCTGAGGTCTGGCTTTATCATCCCACTGATGAAGCAGGATACGGATAAAGGCGTTCAGATGGGAACCTTTCTGTTTCGGGTCAAAAGGCGATACCCGAGCGGGGAGAAAGGATTGCAGATTCGTCAGATAGCCTCGAATCTCAGCATCATCAAGTGACTGACGCCGGCTGTCAATGAATTGGTTAAAGCGGAAAGGATAATTGCCGACATTGTCAAGCAGGTGAGCGCATCCGTCGTAAATCGATCTTCTCAGTATGATGTATTTGTCATTGCTGTATGTTTTCAGCAGATCTGCAAACTGTTTTAATTCGGCAGGATCAGTCTTTAAGAAAACCTTCGGCGGAATTGCCTTGACTTCTTTAAACTTACTGTTGATTTTTTCCGCTTCTTCATGTGCTGACAAAAACACTATCCGGTCATCTGGAAAGTTTGTCTTTACCAGAAGAAAAAAATAGAGTGTGAGACCTGCTACCATCTCTTCTTCAGGCATCACTTTCTCTTTTTCCAAATATTCAATAATAGCTCCGGCTTTATCCGAAATGCCACCGACAGATGAAAGCAACTCGGTATCCTTGTCCTTGTCAATGGGGAGATGCGCATCCAAAACAACAAAATCATACGATCCGTCAAAACTCTCGGCTATATCCTTAAATCCCTCTGAAATAGCCTGCACCCCGGAATAGAATCCGTCACACCAGCAAACAAGCAGTTATCCGATTTGGAAGGAGCCACTGTAAGAAGCGAGCAAGGTGTGACAATAGCGTTATACCTGGTGTTCTACATTGACTTTCTTTCCCATAACGAGAATTACAAGCGAAGCGTTGCTGACAAATTATCACAGGAACCATTAACGGTTCCTTCGGTCATTCGTCGTTTACAATATGAAAATATGGCAGCTTTTATAGAGAGAGTACAAAAAGATGAAGATTATGTGAAAAGGTGGGTAGAGGTTACAAAAGAAGGCTTAGA
>JAOZRC010000671.1 GCA_029940345.1 Desulfobacterales bacterium | reverse complement strand
GATTTGGATTGTGCCATCTTCAATATGGATATACGCACCTTTGGCAAGGATTACGAAAAATATTACTTGCGCGCCAAAGATAAAGACGGCGTTCGTTTTGTCAAAGCACGCCTTCACACAATCACCGAAATTCCTGAAACCGGTGATCTTGCCGTTTGGTATGCAGATGAAACCGGGGCAACGCAGGAAGAGACCTTTAATATGGTGGTCCTTTCGATAGGGCTTCAGATTCAGCCGAAAACCGTGGAACTGGCGCAACGGTTGGGTATTGAACTGAATGGCTATAATTTTGTGGAAACTGCGCCATTCGCACCCGTAGAAACTTCCCGGCCTGGAATTTACACCTGCGGCGTTTTGCAGGGGCCCAAGGATATTCCCAGTTCCATCACCGAAGCCAGTGCGGCGGCGTGTCTCGCCGGTGCCAATTTGGCCGAAGCCCGAGGGACTGATATTGAAATCAAGGAGACGCCCGCTGAAATTGATGTCACCCAACAAGAGCCGCGCATCGGTGTTTTTGTCTGCAACTGCGGCATCAATATTGGCGGTATTGTGGATGTGCCGGCCGTAAAAAAATATGCGGCCACACTTCCTTCCGTCGTTTTTACCGATGAAAACCTCTTTACCTGCTCCCAGGATACACAAGATAAAATCAAAGAGAAGATTATCGAACATAAGCTCAACCGGGTAGTGGTGGCGTCGTGCAGTCCCAAAACCCATGAGCAGATGTTTATGGAAACCCTGGAAGCCTGCGGCATTAACAAATACCTGTTTGAAATGGCCAATATTCGCAATCAGAATTCATGGATTCATTCCAAGAGTCCCGAAGTGGCCACGCAAAAAGCCAAAGACCTGGTGCGCATGTCAGTAGCCCGGGCGGCTAACTTGCGTACGCTCAAGGAAAAAGTGGTTTCGATTAATAAACAGGCATTGGTTATCGGCGGTGGCATCGCCGGTATGAACGCCGCTTTAGGGCTTGGCAAGCAAGGATTTGAAGTCGTTCTGGTTGAAAAAGACGCCCAATTGGGCGGGTTTGCACGCCAGTTGCACCATACCATCGAAGGCGAAGATATCGGCGCATATATAGAAAAATTGATCGCAGATGTCCAAGCTGACAAAAAAGTACGGGTGCTGACTGATACGCAGATTGTCGGTTATGAGGGCTTTAAGGGCAACTTTGCCACCGAAGTCATTGTCGATGGCAGTGATGACAAAGAAAAGATCGAACATGGGGTCATTATTGTCGCCACCGGAGCTGTCGAATATCAACCTGAAGAGTATTTGTATGGCGAGGATGAACGCATCGTCACACAGGTGGAATTGGGACATCGTCTGGAAGAACAGGGCGCATCAGACCTGAACACTGTTGTGATGATTCAGTGTGTCGGCTCCCGTAATGATGAAAACGAAAACTGTTCCCGCATCTGTTGTCAAAATGCGATCAAAAACGCATTGGATATCAAACGCCTCAACCCTGATGCGATGGTCTATATCCTTTACCGCGATATTCGCACGTATGGATTGCTGGAGGATTACTACACTCAGGCTCGGGAATCAGGTGTTATTTTTATCCGGTTTGACCCGGCCGCTCCGCCTGAAGTGCAAACAGCGGATGATGGTGTCAGTGTGCGGATTAAAGACCATATCTTGCAGCAGGATGTTGAAATACAGGCGGACTTGCTTACTTTAAGCGCCGGTATGGTAGCCGGGGATACGGAAGAGTTGAGCGGCATTATGAAACTCAACCGCAATCCGGAGGGCTTCTTTATCGAAGCGCATGTCAAACTGCGACCGGTGGATATGCCGAGCGATGGCGTCTTCCTGTGCGGTTCGGCGCATGCGCCCAAGCTAATTTCCGAGGCGATTGCGCAGGCGCAGGCGGCGGCGGCGCGGGCGACCACTTTTCTGGCGCGTGATGAAATCAAGTTGTCAGCCATTACGGCAAAGGTGGACACGGACTATTGTGTCAAATGTCTGACCTGTGTGCGTTCTTGCCCCTTTGACGTACCGGTTTTCAACACGCGTGAAAAAGTCATTGAAATTAATGAAGCGATCTGTCATGGATGCGGTGTGTGTGCGGCGGTTTGTCCGCGGGAGACGATCCAATTAAGCTTTTATGAAGATGATCAGATAACCAGTAAAATTGATGCTTTACTGGCAGGAGGAATGTAATGGCGGAGTTCGAACCGACAATTATCGCATTTTGTTGTGATTACTGAGGATATTCAGCCGCGGACCTGGCAGGTTCCATGCGACTGGATTATCCATCTAATGTTAAAATCATACGGGTGCCTTGCACCGGCAAAGTGGATGTTTCCCACTTGCTCAGAGCCATTCAACATGGCGCTGACGGCGTCTATTGTGTTGGCTGCCTGGAGGGAACATGCCACTATAACGAAGGCAATCTCAGATGCCGGGAACGTGTCAACCATGTCCGGAATTTATTAGAAGAGATCGGTCTTGAGAGCGACCGTGTACGAATGTATAATCTGTCATCCGGCGAGGGGCCAACGTTTGCGGCTTATGCCAAGGAGATGACTGAACATATAAAAGGTCTTGGGGCCAACCCCCTAAAATAAAAAGCTGAAGGCGGCAGCCTGATAACGGAGGTATAAGAATGGCTGAAGAAGTTATTAAACTCGGAGGCAAGAAGAAAAGTATTTTTTTGGATAAGGTGAAAGAAATTATTCCGGGCGGAGGCAATCTGAATCTTTGCCTCACATGCGGGGCCTGCTCATCAGGATGCCCGGCAACGGGGCTCGCCAATATGGACCCCCGTAAATTTTTACGCATGGCGGCTTTGGGAATGGATGATGCGATTATTAACTCGCCCTGGATCTGGATGTGTACGATGTGTCAGCGGTGCGTTTACGTTTGCCCCATGAAAATCGACATTCCTCAACTGGTTTTCAATGCACGCGCTGCGGTACCGCGCGATGAACGTCCCAAAGGTATCCTGGGTTCCTGTGATATGGCGTTGCGTAATGAAAGCAGCAGCGCCATGGGAACAACGCCTGAAGATTTCGAATTTGTTGTGGGGGATGTTCTTGAGGAATACCAGGAATCGCAGCCGGAATTTAAAGATATGCAGGCGCCTATTGATAAACAGGGCGCCGAATTCTTTCTAAATCAAAATTCACGTGAACCGGTCACTGAACCGGATGAGTTGGTGCCCCAATGGAAAGTTCTTCATAAGGCCGGAGTGGATTGGACTTACGGTTCCAAAGGCTGGGGAGGGGAAAATTACTGCTTATTCCTAGCGGATAACGAAGGCTGGGAAACAATCACCCGCCGGACAGCGGAAAAATGTGATGAACTGGGCTGTAAGACCTATCTCAACACCGAATGAGGGCACGTCACCTTCTCAGTCCTGGCAGGACTGAAAAAATT
>JAOZRC010000670.1 GCA_029940345.1 Desulfobacterales bacterium | reverse complement strand
CAAAAATGCCGCTCCCACGAAGCTTTTAAGGAATGTCTTATTTCAACTGCACAGGTTTAAAAATTTTGAAAACGCTACCTACCTGAATTAATTTTAAAAAAGTATAAAAAGGCAACGTAACCGTTCACATCCCCTCTGGTTCCCACGCCGAGGCGTGGGTAGGGAATGAACGGTTACGCGGCAACAGTGTGTTGCTTACTATTTCTTTACTACGGTAACACAACTGACACGTCTGTTTTTCATGCGGCCTTCATCGGTGTTGTTAGAATCGGCCGGATAGGCGATACCATATCCGTGAATAATGATTCGATCCTCGGCTACAGCGAATTTTTGCACCAGATATGCCTTAACGCTTTGAGCGCGTTTACGCGACAAGATCAGATTATGCCCCTCGGACCCGGTGCTATCCGTAAAACCGGCCACAATCGCATAAGCTTTAGGAGTCTTTTGCATAAATTTACCAAATTTATCCAGTTCTTTTTGAAATTCCGGTTTGATATCGGTTTTATCAAAATCAAACAGAATATCGTCGATGCGCGCGCCCACAACCTTGGTCTTGAAAATCAGATTTTCGCGAATGACATACAGAGCGCCAGTGGTGTATTCCGGTTTGTCCATCATAAAATCGAACGGAACGACCCGTGAGCAGTCATTTATTTCCGCCACCGCCTTTAACAGCTTGGTCTCGGTTTCACCTTTGGCGCTGCTGATCAGATAGAAACACACATTGTACTTTTCAGCCAGGGCTTTGGCAAGTTTTAAAGGTTTGTCCTGACCTTGCGTATGGCTGTATGTTCCGTCAGTAAAAATGTAAACAATGGTTTGGCCTTTAAGGTCTTTTAAAACACTGCCAAGTCTGTACAAGGCAGACTGAAGCATGGTCGGACCGCTAGGTTCATGCGGCAGTTGATCAATGGCTTTGGCAAAAGCTTCCTTATTATAAGGCTGCATTTCATAATAAGGTGCAAACATTTTTTTAGGCAAGTCACGTCCTGTAAAACGATACAAGGCCGCATTCCAGCTCAGATTCGGCAGGCTCGCATTGGCTTGTTTTAAAATTTGAATTGCAGCATCAATACTGGCCATATCCGTGTCTTTATATTTTTTGGACATTGAGCTGGAAGCATCAAACAAAATGATAAAGTTATCGGCCATTTTGACTGCTTCAACTTCAACACCTTTGATGGTGACTTTTTCCAATTTAAAGAAAGTGTCCCCAGCCAAGGCGCCTCCGACCATCCCCGCAGTCGCCAGTGAAAATACCATAAACATGATTAAACTCTTTTTCATAATTCGTTCTCCTTTTAGTTATTATTAATTGTAAAACTCTTGTAGGACTTCAAAACAATAAGTGTTGCGATCACCTCCTTTCGTGTAGATTAAATGAAAATTTTTTCATTTTCTAAATATGAAATATTTTTGATAACAGGGTGGGTGTAGCGTATCAAAACCCACAAAATATTTATAAAACGGTGGGTTTCGCTACGCTGCCCCCACCCTGCGAAAAGGAAAAAATAATTTTTCATAATTCAGCAATTCCTTTTTTTATCTACCAAGTGAGTTCATGCCAAAATATATTAAATTTGATGGCTTACTGTTATTGAAAAAATTCAACCTGTGCGGTTAGTTTTACATGTAGTGTGGGTTGAGAAACGAAACCCAGCTCAAGAGAGTGCTATCTTAAGGATCGGGGACGAAATAACTTCCACATTCGGAGTGCAAGCTTCAGCTTGCGTTGCTATCGAGGCAAACTGAAGTTTGCACTCCTCTTCTGAAAATGGGGAAGTTATTTCATCCCTATTCCTAATTAAAAAAGGCTGGGTTTCGTTCCTCAACCCAGCCTACGAGTTACGGGTTTACCGACGGTTGTGAATTACACACCCATTTGCTTTACTAAGTACTTGGACAAAAGTTTTCCGGTATTTTAGGCACCGCTCAAGGCGGGTTTGCAACCCGCCGATCAATACCGCCGGGTTGCAAACCCGGCGAGAGCGATGCTGGGAAACTTATGGCCAAATACTTAATGTAGGTCGCTTTGCCGAATTATATCCACGGAATCAATGGCTATTGTTACGGAGCGTTGACAACAATCCACTGGCTGCCGCTTGGTGCATAGTAGGTTCCGGAACAGTCCTGATAGGCGACACCATTGACAACAATAGTGGTACACGCCGGGGGTAATGTGACCACCATCGTGCCAACGGCAATGGCAGCAACACCCACAGCCACTCCGGTAGCCACTGCTGCACCACCATAATAACGAGAACCGCCATAATACCCGCCGCCCCGGGCATAAGAGTGCCGCCGTGAGACACGCCTTGAGGTGCGCCGGGAAGTTCGCCGGACACTGCGGCGATAAGGTGATGCCACAGCTTCCTGAATGATCAACCAGTCAGGTAGCTGAATTTCCAAAGTGCTGATTTTTCCCTCTTGGGCGAGCCAGGAGGGCATCCTGAGATCAATGTTGTTATCCACTGGCACACCAAAAAACACGATGCCAGCGATCAGAGTGCCTGATAAAAACAGAATCATTTTATTTAAAGCCATTTTTCACCTCTTTTGTGTTTAAAATTGCCGGGTGGGCTACCCACATAAGGCGGTACAGACGTAGGTTGGGTTGAGGAACGAAACCCAACATCAGCCTACATTGAATGTCCCGGTTTATGTTGGTAGCCGCCGAGTGTCAGGGTAATCATCCAGAAAAGATGGTATTCTTTTTACAGACAGACACCGACGGCAATCTAATAGTGATAATTATGACGATGCGAGACTCGTCGAGCAGTTCGCCGGGAAGTTCTCCGGACACTGCGGCGATAAGGTGATGCCAAAGCCTCCTGGATGATCATCCATTCAGGTATCTGAATTTCCAGTGTGCTGTTGGTTGCATCTTGGGAGAGCCAAGAGGGCATCTTCAGATCAATGCTGTTATTCACGGGAAGGCCAAAGTAGCAAAGACATGCGACCAGGGTAACCGATAAAAAGAAAACTATTCTTTTGCATTTCATTTTTTATCCTCCTCCTGTTTGAGAGCTTTTCTGAACTCATCTATTGTGATTTTTTTAACCCCGTCCGGAGCGGTAAAAGTAAAGTCGCTGTCCGGTAGTTCCTGATTCACCTGCCAGTTGGTGAATGTTACCGTGTACTGGGGTGCGCCATACGTCCATTTTGAAGTGATGGTGTAGCGGCAGGGCAGCGGCCGGTCACCTTCAGCCACCCACAACTGCATATCAACCTCATCGGAACGAAAGGCCAAATGACGACAGGTCACATCCCCAATCCTGATCGAACCAAGGCTGGCTGATTCGGTTATTACATCCATCAGCGGAGTGTAGGCATCCTTAGTGAAGATATCCCGGCCCGGAAGCTCTGCGCCAAATGTTTCTGTGGC
>JAOZRC010000669.1 GCA_029940345.1 Desulfobacterales bacterium | reverse complement strand
ATCGTAGCGCCGGAAAGGGCATCCACCTGGCCCCCGTCGGTTTTAACTTTAAATGTTTCCAGGATAGGCATACCACCAAACTGTGCGGCAAATTTGGGATCAGTCTTAGCGCGGGAACCCAAACCGGGCGTTTCCTGATGCGTTGTCACGCCAATACCGATAATTTTATCATTACTGACATCCACGCCCACCATCAGTCCGATATTGCCGCCGAATCCTTTTCCGCTGGATTCAAAAGCGACTGTGCTTGCCTTGCCATCTTTGACCCCCACAAAAAAGCTGATCTCCCGATCGCCATCCTTAATTTTAAAGCGGTCTTTGATGGGGTCATTGGAAATACCGGTTAATATCTGGCGTACGGCCGGGGCTTTTAAAAACTCAAGTTCCTGAATCTCAATTCTTTCTTTGGTTCCGTTTCGAAGGGATGCCAACAAAGTCCCGGAAAAAGAGCTTAGGATTGTCAGCACCAACACCATTTTAATCATGTCACGCATTTTTAGACCACCTTTCCCATGGCTTTGGGTCTGATTTTATCCAATAACGGACTCACTAAGTTTGCAATTAAAATCGCATAAATCACGCCGTCGACATAAACGCCGATATTGCGGATCAGTACGGTCATTAAACCACATACAGCGCCGTAGATTAACATCGGGATAAAGTTCACCGGCGATGAAGCGTCTTCGGGAACGAGAAAAAAGGCGCCAACCAGTGTATAGCCCGTGAGCAGATGAAAGGCTGGCCCGGCATACAGCGTCGGGTTGGTAAGATTGAATATCAACGCCGTGATATAAACGCCGCCCAGGAACGAAAACACGATTTCCCAGCGTATCATACCGCGCAAAATCAGATAAAGGCCGCCCATAATCAGCGCCAGGCCGCAGGTGGCACCAATACCGCCTGTTTGTTTACCCAACAGCAAGTCGGTTAACGCCAAGTGGTCAACCGAAGTGATGCCAAAATGTTTCAACGATGCCAAGGGGTAAGCGGCTTCAAAATTCAAGTTAAAACAGACCAGCGCCTCATTAAAGTCAAACAGGTCTTTCCATGAAATCATCAGAATCGCCATGGCTACAACCACCGGATTAAACGCATTCCCGCCAATGCCGCCAAAAATCTGTTTGCCGATGACAATGGCTACAAACGTTCCGGTAAGAACCGCCCACCAAGGTAACGTTGCCGGAACCAGCATGGCGAAAACCAAACCGACCAGTGCCGCATTGCCATCCCCAACGGTAGCGGAACGTTTCATCACTTTGTTCATTAAAAGTTCCCAGAAGATGGCTGATGAAACCGACAGTGCAATTACGCCCAGTGCCGGAAAGCCATACAAGTAGATGCCGGCTAAAAGCGCCGGTAGCGCCGCTATCATCGTATTATAGCTGCGCGAAATGATGCGACTGCCATCATGCCAGAAAGGCGCGTGGGATACGATGAATTTCTTTTGATTAATCATTATCAGCCTCCATCATTTCAATCTCTGCCAGTTCATATTGGCCTAAGCGGATATATTGGAAAATCGGAATTTGAGACACACACACCAAGCTGCAAAGTCCGCAATTGATACACGAATTGAGATCATACTCTTCGGCAGCCTCTTGGTACATACCGTTTTCAAGTAAGCGCACCAGCATGTGTACCTGAATATCAGCAGGACATACCCGAACGCATTCGCCGCAATTGGTGCATGGATAATCCGATGCCAATGACACATCGGTTTTATCTTGCACCATAATCGCATCCGTATCGGCCAGAACCGGGTGATTTTCCGAATAAACCGCCGTTCCGGTCAACGGTCCGCCTACAATCAGGCGGTCGTTCGCATTGACCTCAATCTGGCATGCTTTAAAAATATCACTAAACGGCACCCCGATCCTGGCTTTGACCAATAGTGTCTTTTCATCTTTGGTAATTAGCGTAATCGTTTTGGCCAGCGGAATGTGGCCATTTTTAAATGCTTTACCAACAGATGCGACCGCTTCAGCGCTAAAAAAGCAGACACCCATATCTTCGCATGTCTGTCCGGCCGGCGTCTCGGTATTCAAAACATTTTTCATCACCATTTTGGGATTTAAAGACGGATAAACGGTATCGACCGCTGCCAGTTGGGCACCTGTATGACCGAATCCCTGAACTGATTCACGTGGTACGACGAGGATAATATTATCAATACCCGTCATCTCTTTGAGAATCTGTATGCCGGCGGAAACGGAATCCGTATCCGTCATAACAGTGTACTGATTTGTCGTCACCAAAAGATCATTGTCCCCCCCGACAATGACAATCGTGTGAATGGGGCGTTCCGGATCGGCCAGTGATGCAAAAGACGGACAACCCGGAATATCAGCCAGATACGATTGGGCTGATTCAATTGTGGGTTGATCTGTCAAAGCGGCAAAGGCGTCATCCGTTTCTTCAATAGCATCCGTTTTGATGGTGATTGCCGTGTGCGCCTGGCCGAAATTGCCGCTATAAGGTTCTATTGATGTGATTTCGCCGGTCACACTGGAAATGGCATACGCATCACTATTGTTAAACAGCG
Organism: Desulfobacterales bacterium; assembly: GCA_029940345.1. GTDB lineage: Bacteria > Desulfobacterota > Desulfobacteria > Desulfobacterales > JAUCGF01 > JAUCGF01. The sequence goes on along the minus strand of JAOZRC010000669.1, from coordinate 852 downwards.
TCAATTTCTGGCCGGTTTTGACGCGTTGCCCAATACAAAGCGCAAGCGCATCTTTCTGTGTATAAGCGGTTTTAACAAAAAGCGTTACTTTTTCCGGAGAGCCAATGATACGGGGTTGGTCAGATGAAGTATTAAAAAGTTCATACGAAAAACTGGGGGATGATAGACAGAAAAATGGTTTTTTTATCATATTTCAACCTTTATTAAATAAATGCCAAACATCGGTGAAATTACAAATTCCAAATAATTGTCAACCTGTAATATCTGGTAACCAAAACTGATGCTTTTCCAGCAGGCATCAATATGTTTGAAATTTTGAAGTCAGATAATTGAGATTTATTTGAAATTTGCTATTTAAGTTTTTTACATCACATGACATAGCTGGCACTCTTCAGGACCGGAACCGGGGCCGGCTTCATAATCCTTATGACACCCGATACATTGGTTGTGGAATGCGTCCATACGTTTTAGAACATCTTCGTCATCACTTTCCGCTTCATGGCATTCACCACAGGGCTGAATGTCTTCAGTTTCACCTTCTTCTAAGTTATGATGGCAGTCACGGCAGGACATCCCATAACCCATATCAGATGTATGGGTCTGGTGATCAAAAAACACTTTGCCGGCGGCGCATTTAAACATTGTCCGCAAAGGCTGCTCAGGTGATTTGGCGGAAAAGGCTGCGAAGCTGATAAAACCTACAATAAACAGGATAATGGCCATGCCATAAGCAATCTGCAGTTCCCTTTTGGAAGTCATTTAACGAACAATCCTTTCTTTATTGATTATCATTCATCGGCATCCTTCATTTGTCGGTTTACATGTTGTCCCGTTAGGGACATAATATCTATA
>JAOZRC010000668.1 GCA_029940345.1 Desulfobacterales bacterium | reverse complement strand
ATAATTATGTTTTGTAAAAGTTTCATTTGGGGAATATCAATACCGAATAAAATCGGTGATAAACCGTTTTCTTTCAGTTTTAAGCATAATTTTATCGCATCAATAGCAATCCGCTTTTGAAAATTATGTTTATTATCACTCAGGTCTACCAATGCGATTTTGCCCAATGAAATTTTTTTATCAATTTCATAAAAATTAACCACTTGGCTGCTATATTTATCTTTTCTCCTTTCCGGTTTAATATATTTGAGGTAGTTAACAATCATTGTTTCTTTTTCAGGGGTCAATATATAGAAATCTTCATAAGAGTTATCAAAATAGCTAATTTTCACAATACTATTATCATCAGCCCACTCTTCATCTGGTGCAGGTAATAATGCCGATACAATTGTGAGGTCAAAGCTAGCAACTGAAGATTTATCTTCTCTTCCTTGACTCCGTGATGCCCCCAAAGTACTTTTATCAAACCATGTCAGAACATTTTTATCTTTGATTGCAATAACACCATCCGAAGTAACATTTTGTTCACTTAAAACACCCAAACCAGTGGTAAAAACAGGAGCCCTCTCCATTGATATATTTCCCTTGCGAGTCGAATATGGGTAAAGGGAATATCGGTGTAAAACTCTTAGAGATGGTTTTTTTCGTTTTTCTTTTATCTGGCTATCCTTTAAATAAACGGATTCTAATGAATTAAAACCAGAACCTGTGTCTACAACATATAGATCTATAAATTTCGAGTTTTTAAGTGCCCTATCTGAAAAGTACCTTGATCTATGATGATAGCATTTGACACTAGGACGTAGGTTTATTGATCTTATTGTTTTTTCCCTTGTCGCCCAGTCACCATATCTGGCACAGGAGAGAACTTGGAGACCACCATGCTCAAACGCATTTTTTAAAAGCTCCGGGTACCATAGCTGAAGTATATCTTCTAGTAGTTCGGTTAATTCTTTTGGCAGCGCATTAAAAGAAGACCTAACAATAATTCGAACAGAATTTATCGCATTATCATAATTTTTATCCTTAATTTTTTCTGTTTCTTTGTCATTTAATTGATTATTGACTTCATTACTAAAATACATAATCGGAGTAATAAAATAATCTCTCAAATTATCATGTTTATATCCAAATACGGAAAATATGCTTGAACCCAGAATAGAAAGATTTCTTATCATATCAAGCCTTATCACTAAGGCAGTTGTTCCATCTCTTATTTTTCCAACTGAAACTATATTTTTACCATTGTCTGATTGCGCGTCAGCGTTAAAAACATCTTCTAAATCATTTAATATCCTTTTACATTTTTCAGATTTCTGACTTAATCCGGGAAGCGCGAACACAATTCTACAACAATTATCGTATGCTTTCACGCATTCACTAATTGCGATATAGAACTTTGATTCTACTAGAAAAGTAAAAGCGTGTAAATATTCTTTGTGCTTTATATCCCAAGCAGTTTTGAATAGAAAATCTACTTTTAACAATTTGTTTGCATTTTTTATTATTAAAGATGTGACCGTCAGCAAAGCGGATAATTCTACCCATTTTGTTTCTACAAAACTAATGGCGATATTACCTGTGTTAATTTCTTCTATTAGCGTTTCAAAGCTTTCTTCTACCCATTTATCAGAAAGCAACTCTGGAGCAACAATCGGATTAGTCATTTTATCTAAGCAGTTTTTGTTTTCAAAATATAATTAAATTTTTTTCAGCTTCCTACATAAGTATAGATTTTCAGATAAATGATGTCACAAAATAAACTTCTAAATATCTTTAAAATTGATTAAAGAATCCATTTTATGACATTTAATTTCTGAAAATCTATAGTTTTATCCAATTTTCATTTAGTTTTTTAAATCTCTCGAATATTCATCAACCTTCATCGCGCTGTTTAATCGCGGTCAACACTTTTTCCGGTGTGATGGGGAGGTCCTTTATACGCACGCCAATGGCATCATAAACCGCATTGGCAATGGCCGGTGCGGTAGGCACACACCCGGGTTCGCCGATTCCTTTGGCTCCGAAGGGGCCGTCCGGGTCTATTGTTTCGATCACCGGCGCTTTGATCGAAACCGCATCTTTGGCGGTCAGAACTTTGTAATCTCTGAAATTTGCATTCATAATTTCCCCCTTTTCATGGATTACCTGTTCGGTGAGCGCATAGCCAATGCCCATCATCACACCGCCGTACACCTGGCCTTCCAATAAAAGAGGATTAATCGCCCGGCCGACATCATGAGTCGCCACATAGTTCAGCACTTTGACTTTGCCGGTTTCTTCATCCACACGCACACGCACGCCATGCGTCCCAAAGGTGTACGTCATTGAAAGGTTGCCGCGAAAGTCCTTGCCCATGTTTTCATTATCCGGATCATAAAAATATTCGGAGGATAACATCTGGCCTCCCGCGGAAAAATGGGCTTTGCGCAACAATTTGTCGATGGGAATGCTTTTTTCAGAATCCGTTTTATCACGGGCCATACGTTCACGCAGGCGAATATTATCAGGCTCGCTTTTCAGGATTTGCGCGGCCAGTTCTGTAAGCTTTACTTTGATTTTGCGAGCCGCGCCCAAAGCGGCATTGCCGGCCACAAACGTTGTGCGGCTGGCATGGGCGCCCACATCCCAGGGACAGACATCCGTGTCGGTGTGAATCACATGAACATCTTCGGTTAACAGCCCCAACTCTTCGGCCACAATCTGATTGACAATGTTATCCGACCCCTGCCCCATATCGGTGGCCCCGGTGAATACTACGGCTTTGCCAAAATCGTCCAGTTTGATAATGGCACCGCAGCCATCTGATTTATATATCCGGGCGCCGCCGCCCACATGAATAAGCGAGGCCATGCCCACGCCCTCGCCTTCAGCTTTAGACGCGTTCCAGTCTAATTGGGTTTCCACGCTGTCGATGCACGCATTCAGACCGCAACTCGTGATACGAAAGTCCTGGGGTGAAACATCCCCGGGCTGATTAGCGTTGATGCGGCGAAATTCCACCGGATCGATGCCAGCTTTACGCGCTAACATCTCAACAGAGCTTTCGATTGCAAACGTCGCCTGGGGATTGCCATAACCGCGCATCGCCTGAGCATACGTATTATTCGTATAAACACATTGCGCTTTATACCGCACATTGGGAACCCGGTACAAGGTGGTTATGGGCATCATCATCACGGTGGGTGTGGTGGCCCCCCAAGAGGTGTATGCGCCGTTGTCAAGAATCATGGACACATCCCGAAACAACAGCTTGCCATCCGCATCACAACCCTGGGCGATGTTCATTATGGCCGGCTGGCGGGTGGAAGTGGCTTTGAATTCTTCCTCCCGATCAAACAGAATTCTGACCGGCTTGCGCGTATGCCAAGCCAGCAGAATCGCGATATGTTCATA
>JAOZRC010000667.1 GCA_029940345.1 Desulfobacterales bacterium | reverse complement strand
CAATATATGTTTCCGGCGATGCCCACCCTACCGATAAGTGTAACCGCACAGGTCGCACTTTTTCACTTCGATCACGTCTTTCCAAACAGGCTTTTAGCCCGCGTGAGGCAGCAACCATTGGTGATAAAAACTAACGACATGATCAATTCCTTCCACCTGAACCGGTGAAAGAATTTCTCTCGTGATTTTATGAACGCAACGCTCTTCAATCTGTTTTTCATCATACGATGCATCAAAATGCTGAATGAATTTGCTGAATCTGACGATATGGATTAATTCATGTGCAATGATATAAATAAGGAAAGGGAATAGATGAAGTTTGGCTATTTTATCTATGGTTACAAGAATGGAATGGTCTTGTATACATATTTTATAAAAATCATAGCTCGATGATCCTAAAGATGAATCCAGCGGGCGTCCTTCATAACGAATAATTTGTGCAAAAGGGCCATGAACAATCTCTTCCGGTAATAAATCGGCAAACGTTTTAACATCATATTTACGACTTAACCACTGGCTTGCCGACATTTTATAGAAATTGCTGACGACCTCTTCAGCCAGAGCTACCGCCTGATTAACAATCTTAATTTGACGAGTGTTAAATTGAGCTGTCTTTTTCATCAGATTTTTCGCGTAGGAAATTCTATATCTCTGACTGCTATAATTATCTGAATATCAGCAGTTGGCGTTAAACGCTTATCATTTTTTATAGGACGCAAAATTATTGGTTGAATTTGACCTGAAATGATGTTAGCAGGTATTAAAATGTATTTGCAAATAAAAAAGTTTTTTATTTATGCTTATCGGCAATCTGACCGGTAAAAAAGAAAGGAGGTGTTTAATTGGGTAGTGTTGTAAAAAAACGAAGAAAAAAAATGAGAAAGCACAAGCATCGGAAATTGTTAGCCCGTACGCGTCATCAGCGGAGAAAAGGTAAATAATTATATAATCTGAAATTCAAGCTTTAGCTTGTAATTGGCTTTCAATATACAACCTGAAGCTTGGATTGATAAAAAAACTAGGAATTCAGAAGAGGTGTGCAAACCACAGTATGCGTCACAGCATCGCAAATTGTAGTTTGAACTCCGGAATGTGGAAGATGTTTCGTGCCCGTTCCTTGTTGACTAAATGTTAATGATTGACAGCGGGTGCGTGTCTGGAGAAACGCACTTGAATATCTGCCTATTTCATCATAGCCCTATTGCTGCTTATCTTTTGCAACTTGTACTTCTTCAGAAAAGCCTTTAAGATACTTTAAGAATTCTGATTTCGTTGAAAGAACAAGAGTGCTTTTACCCGCCAATGTTTTGGGATATAGTGACATCGTTTTGGTAAACGAATAAAAATCAGGGTCAATATTATAGGCATCGGCATAAATTTTAGTCGCCTTAGCATCGGCTTTCCCCTTAATTTCCTGCGAACGCTTGTAGGCTTTAGAGGTGATCCCCTTTAAATCGCGTTCCTTATCCCCGGATATTTCCTGGGCGGAGCCTTTACCTTCACTACGAAATTTTTCCGCAATCTGCTTGCGTTCGGCTATCATTCGGCCATAAACCGATTTTCTGACTTGCTCCACATAGTTAATCCGCTTAATTTTAACATCAATCAGCTCGATACCGAATTTTGAAAGCTTCGGTTTCGCCTGTTTTAAAATACCTTCCGTAATTTTTTCCCGTCCATCCTTGATAAATAGAACGCGCTGATCCTCCCCTTCTTTTCCATCTTTAGTGGCATCTGCATCTACAACCAGGGTATCATAAAACAACTCACGATTCGTGCGCCGAACGCTCTCAATCAGTGAATAAGAAGTGATATGATTACGTACGGCCGGATCAATGATATCATCTAAGCGTCCCAATGCCCGTTGTACATCACCGACGGTTTGGAAAAAAGTGACCGGTTCTGTTATTTTCCACAACGCAAATGTGTCCACCCAGATATAGGTTTTATCCAGTGTGGGAATTTGCCCGGGATCACCATCCCAGGATAAGATGTTTTTAGGAAAAAAAGTGGTTTGTTGGATGAACGGAACTTTCCAGTTCAATCCCGGTGTTGTTACAGGCTTACCGACAAGGCGGCCAAACTGGGTTACAACGACTTGATCGGTTTCACTCACGGTATAGGCCGAACCATAAATCAGGACAATGATAGCGATGCTCGTAAAGACAAGAAATGCACTTTTAGGTTTCATTATTTCCCACCAATTTCTTTTCCGAGATTCAATAAAGGCAAAATGCTTTTTTGATCGGAATCTATAATATATTTTTGATCAAGTTTGGGGTAAAGCTCTTCCAACATTTCCAGGTAGAGCCGTCTTTTGGTAATATCCCGTGCTTTCGCATATTCTTTGTAAATTGCTAAGAATCGGGAAACATCGCCTTCGGAACGATTGACGCGGTCAATGGCATACCCTTCGGCGTATTTAATCGTGCGTTCAGCCGTGCCCCGTGCGGCCGGAATGGCCTTGTTGTAATCCTCTTTGGCTTCATAAATCAGTTTTTCTTTTTCCTGAACCGCCTGATTGACTTCATTGAAAGAGGGTTGCACCGGTCCCGGTACATTGGTGCGCTTCATTTCCAAAGTGACAATTTTAATACCGGAATTCGCCTCATTTAACTCCTTTTGGAGAAGACCCTGAGACTCATCCGCAATTTCTTTACGTTTGCTGATGACTTCGTCAATACTCCGGTCTCCGACAACCATTCGCATAGCCGATTCCGACATTTGGCTCAACAATTTTTGAGGGTTGTGCACTTCAAAAAGATATTTAACAGGATCGTTGATCCGGTACTGTACAATCCAAGGCACCACAGCCACATTCAGATCGCCGGTAAGCATTAAAGAGACATTGGAGGAACTTTCAGCACTGGATGTAAATTGACGGCTATCGCCAGAACGCGCCCCCCTAAAACCGAATTCCTCTTTATAAACGCGTTTGACTTTAATCAGTGTCTTTTTTTCAATGCCGGCCGGAAATTTAAATCTCAATCCGGGTTGACTGGTGCGCACATATTTTCCGAACCGTTGCACAACAGCCACTTCATCAATTCCCACTTTGAAGAACATTGAAGAGCCCAAAAAGAGGAGGATGAAAATCAAGATAATAATCGGGCCGCCTGCGAATTTAAATGACTTTATTTTGTTTAAAAAGTCATCTATCTGGGGCGGCGAACCGCTACCACTGCTGTTACTCTGCTGTTGTTTCAATTTTTCCCAATCCCAACTCATTGTTTGTCCTTGATATTTTACGATGTTCAGATTAGCTTAAAATTTATAACATGTGATTAAAAAATTAAAACAATCTAAGCTTCCCTTGCACTCAAGTCAAGTAAAAAGCAAAAGTTGTAATAGTTCACCGTAAATTTGCAGGGAGCAGTCGAATCTGGCAGTCTGCCTT
>JAOZRC010000083.1 GCA_029940345.1 Desulfobacterales bacterium | reverse complement strand
TGGCAGAAATCAGATAATTTCGAAGGAAACAATAGCGCTAACCGTGCGTGAGGGGGTGTAGCAGGGAAGCTGTCCCGCGTTAGCTTACAGGTAGGGGATTGAACGGTTACGTAACATTAAGATCGGGGATGAAATAACATCCATATTCGGAGTGCAAGCTTCAGCTTGCGTTGTTAGCGAGGCAAACTGAAGTTTGCACTCCTCTTCTGAAAAAGGGGAAGCTATTTCCCCTCTAATCCTTAGCTGCCTTCCCGATAACCACATTCCCTGTTCCTGCAAGCCAAAAATTCACCCTCTTTTTTAGTGGATTTCATGATTAAAAACGGTTCATCACATTGGGGACACGCTTTGGGAACCGGTTTGTCCCATAAAGCGAATTTGCACTTAGGATAACGGTTGCAGCTATAAAATATTTTACCGCGCCGGGATTTGCGTTCCACCAGGGAACCGCCACACTTTTTCTCGGGACATTTAACGCCCGTGTCATTTCCCCGATGGGAAGCGTTAACTGATCGGGTGTTTTTACATTTCGGATAACCGCTACAGGCAATAAACGAGCCATAACGCCCCTGTTTAAGCACCATCGGACTGCCGCATTTTTCACAGACCTCGTCGGTTTTTTGATCCTGCGGTTGCTCGATAAGGCGGATATGGCCCTTTTCATCACGTTCGTAATTACGGGTGAAGCTGCATTCCGGATAGCGGTTGCAGGCCAGATACTGACCGTTTTTACCGACTTTGATATGGAGTTGTCCTGTCTGGCATTGGGGACATTTTAAATCGGTGGCAATCCCTACGCCGCGCATACTGATCATCCCTTCTTGGGCCGCATCCAGTTTCTTTTTAAAAGAAGGGTAAAAACGATTTAAAAGGTCTGAATAGTTCATCTCAGCCATTTCAATCCGATCCAGATTCTCTTCCATTTTGGCCGTAAACGCAACATCAAACGTATCCGGGAACGTTTGCACCAGCAGATCGTTGACGATAAAGCCCAATTCGGTGGGATGAAAATAGCGTTTAATCATCTCCACATAGCCCTTGGTTTGAATCGTCGAAAGAATGGCAGCGTACGTGCTGGGACGGCCGATTCCGTTTTCTTCCAGTTCTTTTACCAACGACGCTTCCGAAAAGCGTGGCGGCGGTTGGGTGAAATGTTGTTTGGGATCAAGCTTATTCACTTTCAGCACCATGCCGGGTTGCAGTTCGGGAAGCGGCATTTTTTGTTTATCTTGCTTTTGCTTACTTTGCTCTTCGGCTGACATATACAGTTTCATAAATCCTGGAAATCTGACAGTTGAGCCACTGGCATTAAATTGATACACACCGGCCTTAATGATAACCGAAACTTGGTCAATAAGCGCTTCTTTCATCTGTGACGCCACAAAGCGCTGCCAGATTAAGCGGTACAATGCCAACTGATCCTTGGAAAGATAAGGCGCCAACTTGTCCGGGTTATTAAACACCGAGGTTGGACGGATCGCTTCATGCGCATCCTGGGCTTTTTGGCGATTTTTAAAAAAACGGGGTGACTCTGGCGCATAATCAGGGCCAAAATCCCGCCGAATCAGTTTCAAGGCGTCTAACGCCGCTTCATTCGCAATACGGGTGGAATCGGTGCGCATATAAGTGATCAGCCCTACCGGTTCGCCCTGGGCGAGGTCAACGCCTTCATACAATTGTTGTGCAACAACCATGGTCTTTTTGGCTGAAAACCGTAACTTACGAATCGCTTCCTGTTGAAGTTTGCTTGTAATAAAAGGTGGCAGCGGTCTGCGCCGAACAGTCTTACGCCGGACATCGTCGACCCGAAAGGTTTCATTGGCAAGGTCGCTGACAATCGACTTGGCGATAGTTCCATCAGGGATTTTAATTTTCAGTTTATCTTTTTTAGCCAGTTTAGCCGTAAAAGGCGGTGGCGTCTCACCTTCCAAGTGCGCTGTAACCGACCAGTATTCGACCGGTTCAAAGGCCTGGATGGCGCGCTCTCGCTCGCAGATAATCCGAACCGCCACCGATTGTACCCGTCCTGCGGATAGCCGTCCTTTGACTTTGCGCCACAATAAAGGAGAAATTTGATACCCGACCAACCGGTCTAACACTCGCCGCGCCTGTTGCGCATCATATTTGCTTTGATGAAGCTTCAGAGGTGTGGCAATGGCCTGATGAATGGCCTTTTGGGTCAGTTCGTGAAAAAGCACGCGATGAAACCGGCGACCCTTTTTTTTTAACACATGGGCAGCATGAAACGCGATGGCTTCGCCTTCCCGGTCAGGGTCAGGCGCCAGGTAAATATCTGTGGCATTTCCGGCGGCTTTTTTAAGCGATGTGATCACTTTCTGTTTTCCATTGATCGTTGTATATTCCGGCTTAAAATCATTATCAATTTCGATGCCCAACGCACGAGGCGGGAGGTCTCTTATATGGCCCACGGTAGCGGCAATATTGTAGTTGTTCCCAATATATTTTTTAAGTGTTCGTATCTTTGTCGGAGATTCGACGACAACAAGCGGTTTGGTCACAGCAATTAACTCCTTAACTCGAAAGTATAAAGTTTTAAGTGTTAAGTTTAAAGTTATTCAATAACAGGCTCTAAGTGACTCACAAGAAATTACGATTAACGAGTCCTTGACAAATATGCTTTTTAGGATTGCAATTCCATGGAAAACATTTTTCCGGGAGTTTGGGTCACAACGCCTTTCAATTCCAATTGTAATAAAATAGCGGACAGTTTCCCGATATCCAGCGTGATTTGGCGCGCCAGATCGTCAATATGAACCGGATAAGGTCCGAGTGCGGCCAGAACCAGGGATTCATCCGCGGTGAGTGGCGGCAATCGATCTTTGAGCGCCTTTAAATCGGTTTTTTCGCAGGCGTCATACCCTTTAAGCAGCATCGTTAACTCCTCAATAATATCCTGGGCATGTTCCACAAGTTTGGCGCCCTGCTTAATCAAATTATGCGTTCCGGTGCTTTTATAAGAACTGATACTGCCAGGAACAGCGAAAACCTCCCTGTTTTGTTCGGCCGCCAATCGCGCTGTAATCAAAGACCCGCTTCTCATGCCCGCCTCAACAACAACTGTGCCCAAAGACATTCCGCTGATAATCCGGTTTCTGATGGGGAAATTGTGTCCTTCGGGAGGCGCTGTCAAGGGAAATTCTGAAATCACGGCCCCACTGGCGGCGATTTTATGGAAAAGTCCTTTATTTTCGGCCGGATAAACTTTTTCCAAGCCGCTGCCTAACACAGCGACCGTTTTCCCATTGGCGGACAACGCACCCAGATGCGCAGCCGTATCAATACCCCGGGCCATGCCACTGACGATAGTCAGTCCCAAGGTGCTGATATCCGCGCACAATTTACGGGCGATTGACAAACCATACCCGGTTGCGTTACGCGAACCGACAACAGCGATATTTTTGGGAGTTGAGCAAAGGTTGCCGTAAACATACAAAAATGGGGGCGGATCCGGTATCTGCAGCAAAAGAGATGGATATTCCGCATCTGCCAGTGTTACAATACGATATCCGGTTTGTGCTACACGGTTTAAATCATCTTCAACCCACGACGGCAGACGGTGCTGATGAATGGCTCTTGCCAAACGGCGTGAGATACCTTCTGTTCGAACCAACTCGCTGATACTGGCTGACAATACACGTTCGGGCGTTTGGAACAGATCAAGCAGCCGTTTCATTCGCAGGTTGCCGATCCCGGGAACAGTTTTCAGGATAAACCACGGACGAAGGTTTTCCATTCACTCAATAGCTTTATTAAAAGGTTTTAGAAGCGGTTTTAAAACATCCCTTTCGCCCCGATCTTTGCGGTAAATGATTATCTAAACGTCTATTATATATCATCATTTTCGGGATATCCCTCTTTCCTGCCATGCCAGGAGAATAGGGCTTGCGACAAATATGGAAGAATACGTTCCCACCAGAACGCCAATAATCATGGCAAAGGCAAAATTATGGATAATGCCACCCCCCAGGAAAAACAGGGTAAAAACCACCATTAAAGTGGTGAGTGACGTTAAAATAGTCCTGCTGATGGTTTCGTTGATGCTTTTGTTGATAATAACAGCTAACGATTCTTTGCGATATTTTCTTAAATTTTCACGAATGCGGTCAAAAACGATAATAGTGTCATTTAATGAATAACCGATGATAGTAAGTAACGCCGCAATAATTGGCAAAGTGAATTCCAGATTCAAAATTGAAAAAACGCCGATTGTAATCGTTACGTCATGAATTAGCGCCACAATGGCACCCATTGCGTATTTTAACTGTAAAACCCAAAAGAGAACGAGGGTGACAACCAAGGCCACCGCAATAAGATAGCCGATGCCCACATCCCAGTTGAAATATGCAAAAATATTGTGCGCAAAGACCACCGCGCTAATCAGCAAACCGGCCATTATGCCGCTTTTAACCCATTCGGATTCAAAGCGTCCGGAAATATAAATGGTAATAAATAACAGCGCAAAAAACATCGCTTGAAGCGCTTTTTCTCTCAAATCTTTACCCACTTGGGGTCCAACCATTTCGAACCGGCCAATCTCAACGATCTTTCCGCTTGCATCCGCAAGCGCTTCAGACACCTTGGATGAAAGCCCTTCAGATTTTTTTTCAGCTCGTTCGGTGCGGATCAAATATTCATTGTCCGCTGGATCACCAAATAATTGAACCGATGATTTTTCCAATCCCACGGTTTTCAGACCGGATTGGATGGTATTCAGATCGACGGCGGATGAAAATTTGACCTGAATTAGAGTGCCGCCTGCAAAATCAATACCGTAGCGGGGCCCTTTATGAATAATGAGAGACGCCAGGGTGATCATAATCAATATAAATGATAAAATAAACGCCCCTTTTTTTTTACCAATAAAGTCAAAATTTATATCTGATTTAACAAACTGCATACAATCGATCCTTTAATTTTTTTCTAAAATATCTGGTAATGTGCGATTCTTATAGCGGTGTCTAAACAGCACCAATTTTTCAGATGCTTAACTGTTTAATTTTACGTCCGATCATAAGATAGTCAAAAATCATCCGAGAGAGGAAAAGCGCTGTAAATAAACTGGCTAAAACACCCAGACTGAGTGTTACAGCAAAACCTTTGACGGCTCCGGTGCCAAACTGAAACAATACCAGGGCGGCAATTAAAGTCGTAACGTTGGCATCTAAAATTGTCAGTGTCGCTCTTTCAAAACCGGCGTCAACCGAAGCGCGTAGCGTTCTCCCCAAGCGCATCTCTTCCCGAATGCGTTCAAAAATAAGCACATTGGCATCCACCGCCATACCAATTGTCAGAATGATTCCTGCAATGCCAGGCAAGGTCAGGGTTGCCTGGAAAGCCGCCAATCCCCCTGCGATCAGAATAATATTCAAAAGTAAGGCGATGTCGGCGATCAAACCCGCTCCTTTATAATAAACGACCATAAACACAATGACCAAAATACCGCCAACGATAATTGAAAGAATACCTTTACGAATGGATTCAATCCCCAGAGAAGGCCCCACGGTGCGCTCTTCAATAATGTGTACCGGAGCCGGTAAAGCGCCAGCCCTTAAGATAATTGCCAGGTCATGCGCTTCTTCATGGGTGAACCGTCCGGTGATGCGCGCCTCACCGCCGGATATTTTTTCCTGGATCACAGGTGCCGAGTAGATGCGATCATCTAACACAATCGCCAAACGTTTTTTTACGTTTTCAGCCGTGATCCGTTCGAAAAGGCGCCCCCCTTTTTTATTAAACTTTATGGAAACATGGGGTTCATTATATTGATTATCAATCTGCACACGCGCTTCCGTAAGATAGTCGCCCGACAATAGCGTCCGTTTTTTTACAAGAAAGGGCGTCTTTTGGACGCGTCGGGTATTCGGATCTTTTTTGATTTCATACAGAATTTCACTACCCGGAGGGATGTCACCTTTCAGAGCCGTATCCACATCATGGGTTTCATCTAAAAGCTTAAATTCTAAAAGGGCGGTTTTCCCAATCAGATTTTTAGCCCGATCGGTGTCTTTAACACCGGCGAGTTGGATCAGAATACGCCTTTCGCCCTGGTTGCGAATGTCAGGTTCACTCACACCGAATTGGTCGATGCGGTTACGGATTTTTTCCAATGCCTGTTCGGCCGCTGATTTTTTGATATAGGCCGTTTCTTCGTCCGGAAGATCCAGTATGATTGTCAAAGCATCAGCATCTCTTTTTTCAGAAACAATGCGCAACTCTTTAAAATCATCGTCAAGAAGCTTACGAAAACGATCAATGTTTTCAGAACCGTTGATTTTAGCTTCAATTTTAATAGCTTGGATCCGGTCAACACCGCCGTGACGAATATGTTTCTTTTTTAAAAGAGAGCGCAGTTCCTGGGTAATCCGCTCCACTGTACTTTCCACGGCCTTTTCAGTATCCACTTCCAGGATAAGGTGCATACCGCCCTGGAGATCAAGACCCAGGTTTATTTTTTTATGCGGCCATAATCCCGGTTCGGTCTCACCTTTCAGTGCCATGCCGATGGTTGGCAGGATATAAATAAAGGCAGTGATAAGGATTGCAGCTACGACGCCTAGCTTCCATGAAAATTGTTTCAATGTTCAGATTCCTTTTCGTAAAAATTCAGTAGCGTGAAATGCGATGCGGTTTAATTATTGATTTGGACAAATTATGCGCACATCACGTTTCACGGTTTACATTGAATGACGTTCGATGTAACAGACTATTTTTTTGTCGATTTGCCCGAATTCGCTTTAGCGCCTTTTGTCGGATGGGGCGCTGGGGACGGTTGGTCAAGACCGGCGATATTGCCCCGAACGAGTTTAATCCGAACTTTGTCAGAAATTTCCAAGGTGACGCGATTTTCATCCATACCGGTAATGCGGCCATAAATACCACCGGTTGTAATCACCCGGTCGCCCTTTCTCAGATTGGTGATCATTTCACGGTGTTCTTTTGTTTTTTTCTGCTGAGGACGAATCAGTAAAAAATAAAAAATCACAAACATCAGGATGAGCGGAATAAATGATGTAAATCCGCCCGCACCCTGGGCCGCCTCTGCGCCTCCCTGTCCCATTGCGAATGCGATGCCTAACAAGATAGACCTCCCTTATGTAAAAGTTAAAAATAAAAAAAATCCGATATACAGGTAGCTACCTGTTTCGGATAATAGCTAAAACTCTATACTATATTACATTTATTGGATTACGTCAAATAATTATACTGTTTAAGGTATGAATTACTGCGCTCGAATAATCCAAATCGATTCACCATCAAAATAAATTTGGTTAACGTTCAGATAATCAATCTGATCCAATAATTCAAAAACACGGTTCATGTTATAAATTACAATTCGTTTAAAAGGAGTCAGTTGGTTGAGATTTAGATCAAGCTTCCGTTTCTCCAAATTATAAAGATAAACCATGTTTTCCGAAAATTTCAGCAGTTTGCCGACACCGGAACTGACACCGCTTTCAATGGGTTCATCGGCCAAAGGAGATAGGGTGACACCCTTTTTTTGCAAAAAGCCATTTAAAAACCGGAAATGGATATTCCAGATATTATCTTCGGGCCTGACGATGTAAATACCATATTCCTCCGCTCTTGCGTTGGATGATTCTTCCGTCGCCAGATGCTTATGAAGCGCTTTTTCAAGTTCCCTTTTTTTCGCTTGCAGTTCTATTAATGTGTCTTGCGATTCATCCGTCTGATTCGCACGGCCTTGTTCGGCGGCGACGGTTTCCTTTTCGATATCCGCAACAAGCAGACGGTATGTCTCGGCCATTCGGGCAGTTTGGCTTAATTTTTTATATTCAGTTTCGATCTCCTGGTATTGGGGGATATTTTCCGATGTTCTAAGCTTTCGCAGTTGTTGTTCCAACTCTGCAAATTTTCGTTCGCGCTGATGGATTTGGTCTGCCAGACGTTTTTTTTCTTCCGGCGTCAGTCTACTTTCATTTGGACTGGCATTCTGACTGGGAATATCGCTTTCGACAATCTCCCCCCTGCTAAGGCGGATTTGCTCCTCAATCTCCCGCACTGGCAGGATAACATCGCCCACTTTGATCGTTTCATCCGGTTTAACCACCATGTCGATGCCCTTTTCAACACCATACACCTGTTTGCGCTTGTCCATGCGCGCTTGCAAGGCCTTGTCTTTTCCCAATTTATCAAAATCAATAACCGTAGGTGTTTGCATGGGCTCTTGAATAACGCTGCCCGGTTCTGAGGAAACGTTCGGTTTGGAAGTGACGCTTGCGCTTGGCTTCACTATCAGGCCGGGTTCACGTGTAATGTTTGGCTGCGGCGTTATTTCGGATAGGCTAACTTTTGCCGTTGGCGTGGCGACCGACGGTGCTTTTTGATGTGAATCCCAAAACTGGTAAGCAAGGAAACCGACAATACCTATTAAACCAATAATAAATAATATTTTCAGTCCGTTAGAGGAGGGTTGAATCCGGTTTTCAGACATGTTGCCTCCTTTTTCTAAAATGATGAATACTATTACAAAAAATATTTTTACATAGCGAAAAGGCTATATTTCAGATTTCGAGGGATGCGACAGATCAATTTACAAACATTCGATTGTAACCGTTCACTGAGCGGAACGGCTTTCCGCTCTATAGATAGACACATATTACATTTCACAAGGCTAGAGGGAGGAGGCTGTATTGTAATACGCCGACGACCGATAACGCAGTGAAATTTAATATGTGACTGTCTATACATGAACACAACCGTGCGTGAGGTTGTAGCACGGGAAGCTGTCCCGCGTTAGCTTACACATAGGGGAGGAACGGTTACATTCGATTTATCATTAGGACAGCGTTAGACCGACTTTCAGACTTTGGGCGTTTTTTCATGAACAATACGGATATCTCCCGGAATCATCTCATGGTCGGGTTTGATATCAATCCGGATACCGCTTCTGGCTTCCAACTCATAAATCTCTTTGCGCTTCTTGTTTAAAAGATAATCAGCCACATCAGTAGGTACGAATACTTTAAAGTCAGTAACCTGTTTTTTTAACACTTCGAGGCTGAGTTTACGCAAAATCCCAATTCCCAAAGCTTCCGGAGATGGTGTCAGGCCCTTGCCTTTGCAATAGCGGCAGGATTGATAGCTGCTGAATTCAATGGATGGACGAATCCGTTGTCTGGACATCTCAACCAAACCAAATTTGGATATTCGTCCCATTTTGGTTTTGGCCTTATCATTTTTCACATTTGCTTTCAGAGCGCGTTCAACCTCTGTTTTATGCTTCGAATCCCGCATATCGATAAAATCGATGACAATCAACCCACCCAGGTCTCTTAATCGCAACTGGCGGGCAATCTCCTCGGCCGCTTCCAGGTTGGTTTGCAGCGCCGTTTGTTCAACCGATTTTTTTTGAGTCGCTTTACCTGAATTGACGTCGATTGAAACCAGCGCTTCAGTCTGTTCAATGACAATTGAACCGCCGGCTTTGAGTTTCACCCGATTTTTAAAAATCGAAGTGATCTGATCTTCCAATTGGAATTTAGTAAAAATCGGTTTATCGCCTTTATGCAGTTTGACAATTTTCAAATGATCAGGCGAAATAATGTTAATAAAATTTTTAACCTCTTTATATACAGAGGTGTCATCAACTAAAATTTCGGAAATATCAGGAGTGAAATAGTCACGGATTGACCTTTCAACCAATGCTCTTTCTTTGTAAAGCAGCACTGGCGACGTTACATTGATCACATCGTCTTTAATGCTTTTCCAAAGTCGCAAAAGATATTTGAGGTCTTTGGCTATCCATGTTTTGGTGCAATTCACCCCGGCGGTGCGAATAATCAGGCCAAATCCTTCGGGAATTTTTAATTTAGCGGCAATATCTTTCAGGCGTACACGCTCTTTTTCATCTGCGATTTTTCGTGATATACCGCGGTTCATACTACCTGGCATCAACACGAGGAATCTTCCCGGCAATGAAATATTCGTGGTGAGCATGGCTCCTTTTTTCATAAACGGATCCTTGGTAATTTGAACCAACAGTTCCTGCCCTCGTTTGATGGTGCTTTTAATCGGTTGTTCCATCGCCGCGTCATCGGGAAAATAATCCGCGTGGATTTCGTGTCTTTGTAAAAAGCCATTGCGTTCCTCGCCATAATCTACAAATACGGCTTGAAGACTGGGTTCCACACGGGTAACGATCGCTTTATAGATGTTGCCACGCGTAATCGCCCGAGCGGAGCTTTCAATATGGAACTCTTCCAGCCGGCTGCCATTTACTTTGGCAATGCGGCATTCTTCAGGGTCAACAGCATTAATCAGAATTTTTGTAGTCATTTATTCGTTTCTTAAATTGAAAGGTTGAAGTCAGGCATCTTTTATTCGGACGTTTGTACATGATCGTATCAGAGGCATAATACCTGTCGATAAAAGAGATAAGTCAATTAAGACGAGCCCTATGGTAACGAAATAGAAAAAGTATAAACTTTTGTCAGGAGATGCCAAGTCAGAATTATTGATAGTCAAGAAAAGATATTATGGGCATCAATTACATATTGGGTGAAAGGATGCAAGTTAAAATCGTCCATTCGCATATAGATATTCAGATAAATAATGTCACGGACAAATCAATCTTCATCAGATTTGATTTTTAAACCGATAACCGCCGCAAAGCGTCCTGTAACCTTTTCCCTCCTGTAAGAATAAAACAGATTAGTGTTACAAGGTGTGCATATCCGGCTTAAACTGATATTCGTTTCAAAAACACCGGCTTCAATTAACTGGTTTTTGCTGATTTCCCAGAAATCAAAACGGTTATGGCCGGTTTGGAATTTCCAAAATGATTCCGGCAATTCCTTTCGAAAATTAACAAATTCAGCACAACAGGGGCCCAGGGACGGTCCGACGCCAGCAATCATATTTTGAGCCTGGCAGCCAAACCGTTGCGCCATGATTTCAACCACGCTGCCGATGATATTCAGAACACTCCCCCGCCATCCGGAATGGACATTCGCAATGACGTTTTGTACCGGATCATAGAGAAGCAACGGTTGGCAATCCGCGACTTGGATTACAAGGTGGAGTCCCGCAATATCAGTAACCAAGGCATCCGCCACTGGCGGTGTCTTTGAAAACAGTGCTGTATTATTTTCTGATTTACCGTTTTTAAGAACAAGCACATCTTTGCCATGCACCTGACGGATAAACACCAAGCGGTCGGATTTAAGGCAACGCGCTATCAACTCCCTGTTTTTCTGAACATCAGTGTCTTTATCCCCAATTCCATAACTGATATTCAGATTTTGGAAAGTGCCTGTGCTAAATCCGCCCTGACGCGTAAAAACAGCATGCCGAATGGCGTTAAACGGCTCAAGATTGGGAAATTGTAAAAAGGGAACGTTTCGGATTACTTTTGAGATCATCTTATCAGGGGGGCGTGAATTGATCATGGTGCTGATATGGCTAAATGCTTATACTCGGCAAGGTCATAATATGTAATTTTTAAATTCTGGTTTCAGGTGTCAGGACGTTTAGGCTAAAGACGGAAACCTGAACCCTTCACCATAGATTTGAATAAGATAAATATAAAATGAAAATCCCAAATTATGGCCTTTTCAAGTGTAAATGGCTAATAAAGATCACCAAAGATACAAATTAAGAGAGGCCGGAACCGGAAGCGAAGACCTCCTTTTCGAGTGTCGAACAAATAAAGCGGTCCCAAAATTCGGTGTCAACTTTATCCGGTAAACAGCTTTGGGTGCAAAGGTCCTCAATTTCGTCCATCAATGTTTCCAAAACGGGCCCCACCTCCGACTGGTAATCGGCACGTCCCAATTTAACAGCTTTTAAAAATGACGCTTGCGCCAATGGAAACGTCAACGTATTGCGGCTTAAAATTTCTTTGATCTGATAAGCGGCCCTTAACGCATGGGAAATCGCTTTCCAATCCACATTTTTATTCAGAGCTGCAAGTTTAGCGCGATGGCCGTATTCACTGGCGAATTTTTCCAAAATCGGAACCACATAACCGATAGCCGCCGATTCCTGAAACGATTTACCACACACCTGGTATTGCCGCATACCGTTTGGGTCAGGCGGAACATCATAACAGTGTTTGATACGAGGCAAGTACTCCCAAATCACGCGTACTTTCAGATCGCCGTCATATTGTCTTAAAAGCGCCAAAACCTGATTTACGGCATTCAGGCGTGACCCTTTGACGCCGTATTTGCCAGCCTGGCTGCGTGCATAGCGAATAAAGCTTTTTAAATTTTTACTGTAAAAGCGATCTTTTTCTTTAACGATGGTTTGCCAAATCAGCGAATCTTTTAGAATCATTGCATCCGGAGCATGTAACATATCCATAGCCACGGTCTGTCCCTGACAGGCCAGTTTTATAAAATAATGCAACGAATAAAACTCAATGTCAATATCCTGATTCGTATTGCGGGAAAAATTATCGCCAGTTGAAAGATTACAGCTTTTGGGGATACGGCCTAACAGGATATCTTTTTTGCATGGTAAAAACACCCCTTTGTAATCCATATCCGATTCAGATGTTGAGGTTCCATAAAGATGGGAACCGAAGCGCATTTTAACGATTATTTGCATTAACGCTCTTCCTATATACTTTCAGATAGTTAATTCCTTTAAGATAAGAATGATACAATCAGTTTGCAATCTTTTTTCATTATTGTTATTAAATATTTGGCATCCTTCATTTACCGGTTAACAGTTTAAAGGAGTGCTGAACCGAAGGTTTAGCGTTTTACA
>JAOZRC010000082.1 GCA_029940345.1 Desulfobacterales bacterium | reverse complement strand
CTCTCACGCTTTTGCAGCCGATTTAAGACTTTTCAAACAGGCTCTTAGACTGCGTTATCACTCCGCGACTCCTACCTGGCGCAATCTGAAAGAATGCGGTACATTGCACCGAAATTCAAAATGGCCAAAACAATGATCAAGCCCTGAAATTGATCGTTTGGCTAAAAACAACCTTGTAAAAAACTATCTGCTTTGTTATAATCACCCCATAAAAATACATTTTACATTACAAATAAGCCTTGGGATTCTACAAACTCGTGAAATGATTAATTATGAAAAGAAACATCGGTCAGGCACTGGTTAAATGGAAAGAATATGAATTTAGAAAACCCCTGATAATAAGAGGCGCACGTCAGGTCGGAAAAACATACTCTGTAAAAGCATTTGGGAATGATCATTTTGATAATTTTGTTATGTTTGATTTTGAGCGTGATCGCTCTGTTCATCAGATATTCGATGGTGATTTATCTCCCGGGAAACTTTTGGCGGCACTTGAAATTCATGGCAATTCAAGAATAATTCCGGGTAAAACCCTGTTGTGTTTTGATGAAATACAGGCGTGTGAACGGGCATTGTTAAGTCTTCGCTATTTTTATGAAGAGATGCCCCATCTTCATGTGGTTGCCGCAGGATCAATGCTGGAATTCGCCTTGGGACATATCTCCTTTCCTGTTGGCAGGGTGTCATTCGAATGGATGCGACCCATGACATTCCATGAATTTCTGGTTGCCGGTGATAAGGAATTGCTTGCTGCTAAATTGCCTGACCTTTTTAACTATCATTCTATGCCGGAATCAATTCATAACAAGATCATTGAAGAACTCAGGTTTTATTTGCTTACGGGAGGAATGCCGGAAGCTGTTAAGCGTTTTTATTTAACCGGATCAATTATGGAAACATCCGCTGTTCACAATGAAATATATCAGTCATATCTTCAATCCCTTACTAAATATGATCTGAAAGCGGACATTGAAAGCCTGGATCATTTGTTAAGAACGGTTCCCAAGCATGTGGGAAGCCAGGTAAAATACACACGCCTTGATCCTGACCGAAGAATCGAAAAAACCAAGGTATCGCTTCGAATTCTTGAAAGAGCGCTTCTTCTTCATATCGTTCATTCAACAACGGCGTCCGGATTACCCCTTGGCGCGACAACGTCATACAAGGTATTCAAACCGCTTTTCCTGGATATCGGTTTGATGCAGCATATTTGCGGAATTAATCCCAATGAAGTGCTTAAAAAAAAGAATCTTTCAAATATCTATAAAGGCGCTATTGTCGAACAATTTGTTGGACAGGAGCTTCTGGCGGCAGGCGGAACGGAAAATTTAAAAGTATATTACTGGTCAAGAGCGAAAAAAAACAGTACGGCCGAAGTTGACTATCTTATTCTCAAAGATGGTGCTATCTTTCCTGTTGAAGTAAAAAGCGGGCCTGCCGGCAAATTGAAAAGTATGCATATTTTTTTAGATGAACATCCGGACTGCCGCAAAGGGTACGTGATGTCCCCTGTGGCTTTTAATGAACAAGATGTAAAAAAACTTGTTTTTGTGCCAGTTTATGCCAGGTTTAAATTTTGATCAACTTTTTGAAGTATCCTATTCAATAATTATGGCCAAATTAGGCGACAGTAATTTTTCAGCCCAGGATTCCGACAACCGCACCGGTCATACATGTTGCCAGCGTCCCTGCGACAATAGCGCGTAAGCCTAAGGCAACGATTTCATCCCGCCGTTCCGGAGCCATCGTGCCCAACCCGCCAATCATAATTCCCAGACTGCCCGGATTGGCAAAGCCACATAGTGCATACGTCATGATCAGAAGGCTTTTCTTGCTTAATACATCTGGGGCGAGATGACTCATGTCAAGATAAGCGATGAATTCATTCAAAACAGTTTTGGTTCCGAGGATGGTGCCTGCAACTAGGGATTCATTCCAAGGGATACCCATTAACCATACAATCGGAGCCATCACAACACCCAAAATGCGCTGTAATGTAAGCGGCTCACCGCCCAATCCTGGGATAAAACCCAAAACCAGATTCACAAGATGAACCAGCGCTACGATTACGATTAACATAGCGATAATATTGATCATTAATTGCACGCCTTGCAATGTTCCCTTGGTGATCGCATCCATCGCATTGAGCGATTTATCATAAGTCGCCTCTTGACCTACGGAATGGTTCCGCGTCAGAGGCTCCGTTTCCGGAACCATTATTTTGGCAATTATAACCGCGGCAGGTACGCTGATGATTGATGCTGTCAGAATGTGGCCCATGACGTCAGGTAAAACATCTTTCAGGATACCGGCGTATAAAACCATTACGGTTCCTGCAATTGTAGCCATACCACAGGTCATAAGGGAAAAAATTTCGCTACGCGTCATCGTATTTAAATAGGGGCGAATAAAGAGCGGTGATTCAACCATTCCGACAAACACATTGGCTGAAACGCCCAGACCTTCAGCTCCCCCGATTCCCATCGTTTTCTGAAGCGCCAATGAAAACAACCTGACAATCATCGGTAAAATTTTCCAATGAAATAAAAGGGCTGTCAATGCACTTATCACAAGCACCAGCGGCAGGGCTTGAAACGCAAGAATAAATCCGGCACCTGGAAAATTTTCTTTGAAAGGAAGGTCGCTGCCTCCTAAATAGCCGAATACAAAAGAGGTTCCTTGCCTGGTCGCCTCTTCCAATATGAAGACAAGGCGGTTTAATGTGATGAAGCATTCCCTGAACAGCGGGATTTTTAATAAAATCACCCCGATGATTAACTGAAGTACAATACCGGTCAGTACCAGTTTAAAACGCACTTGCTTCCGATTTTCACTGATAAGCCAGGCAATGCCGGTAAATGCTGCCAAGCCTAGTATGCTTTGGGCTATCATATATCAGACCTTATTTGAAAGTTTGAAGTTTCAAGTTATAAGTTTCAAGTTTCAAGTTTGATGACCTTGTATGAAGGATTCCCAGAATTCCTTAACCTTAGTACTTTAACGCAAAATTTCAATCCGCAATAATTGTACACACGATCGAACGCTTTTTACGAGGACCGTCGAACTCGCAGAAAAAGATATTCTGCCATTGAGATAATCCCAGATTACCATTTATTAAAGGGATTGTTTCGGACGGGCCGATCAGACCGGATTTTAAATGGGCATCGCCGTTGCCATCCTGCTGATCGTGGAGCCAGACCCCTTGAGGAATGATCTTTTTTAAGAATTGAATCACATCCGTTTGAACACTTTCGTCCCAATTTTCCTGGATCATAATGGCGCCGGTAGCTCCTTGAGCATACAATGCCACCAATCCGTTTGAAATATTACTCTGACGAACCACATTAAGAATTTTAGCGGTAATATCCACCAGTTCTTCACGTTTACCAGTGGCGATTTGAATAGCTTTGCGCATCTTGTTGCCTCGTTCTTCTTTTCGAAGCTTGTTATTACGAAATTTCTTTTGATTCAGAATTGTTATGAAAATGCTTTTAGCTTCACTTTGGTAAATAAAGGACTATTTAGTTAAAAATCTAAATTTATAATCAGGATGCTGTTATGGGTCAATAAAAAATTACCGATTGACATGTTTTATATTATTTTAATACAGTGCGTTTTATGATAACGAAGCTTTTTATATATGTTCTTAAATTGATTTCACCAGAGTGTCGACCGGAATAAACCTTTGTGAGCGCCTGATCAACATTGTGTTTCTCAGCCGGACTTATGAAATCAATTGTTTGAATAGTAATATCGTATTCTGATTTTAATTTTTCCTTTAATTTTCCGTAAGGTTAAGCTTGCACTCCCTGCTCTTGGAAAAATCAAAATCGGATTAGGATAATTTGTCAATAATTTCATTACTTTTAAATGGAGAAACTATGCACAAGAACAGAATTTACAATTTCAACGCCGGACCAGCCGCTCTTCCGGAAACCGTTCTGGAAGAAATCCGGGAAAGTTTTTTGAATTTCGATGGAAGCGGAATGTCAATCACTGAGATCAGTCACCGTTCTAAATGGTTTGATGATGTTATTAATGACGCCGTTGCCAGGACGAAACGGCTCTTAAAATTGGATGAACACTTTCATGTCCTTTTTATTCAAGGTGGCGCCAGTATGCAATTTTGCATGATTCCCATGAACTTTCTGGCAGATGGTAAATCAGCCGATTATGTGGATACAGGGACATGGTCTTCCAAAGCGATTCATGAAGCCCGTTTGCAGGACAAACCGATTCAGGTTATCGCATCTTCTAAAGAAGAAAATTATTCCTGTATTCCTGAAAATCTGCAATTCAACGCTGACGCCAGATACGTTCATCTGACATCAAACAACACCATCAAGGGCACCCAATGGGCCGACTTTCCCGACACCGGGGGCATTCCCTTAGTTTCGGACATGTCTTCTGATATTATGAGCCGGCCTTTAGACACGGATAAATTCGGTTTTATTTATGCCGGCGCTCAAAAAAATATCGGGCCGGCCGGTATTTGTATGGCGATCATTCGTGATGATATGCTGGAAAACATTCCGGATAATCTGCCATCCATGCTGAAATATACGACTTATACCGCTAAAAATTCAATGTATAACACACCACCCTGTTTTTCTATTTATACCGTGCAGCTTGTACTTAAATGGCTGGAGGAAACGATTGGCGGCCTGGATAAAATGGAAGCGATCAACCAGGAAAAAAGTGACATTTTATACAATTTTTTTGATTCTGGTGATTTTTACAGGGGAACAGCTAAGCTATCCGATCGTTCTAAAATGAACGTCACCTTCCGACTCCCTGATGAAGAACTTGAAAAAACATTTGTTGCTCTGGCGATGGAAGAAGGTCTGGGCGGACTTAAAGGTCACCGGAGCGTTGGCGGCTGCCGCGCTTCTATCTATAATGCGACAACGCTTTCAGCGGTGAAGGCGCTTGTCGATTTTATGAAAACTTTTGAGCGTCAAAACGGCTAAAATATATACCGTACAACGAATTGTATGAAAGGGTGAAACGTGATGATGGGTGTTTCAAACCGCTGAATATTGCGTTTCATGCTTTCACATTTAATTTCTAATCGAATAAGTCATACCGATTTCGGTTATCTGCAGACGTTCAGAAAATCACCCGGCCTGATATAAATCAGGCTTAATCTTATTTACATCCTAGCCGGATGATTATCTGAACGTCTCTGCATGGATTGTGTATCAGTCCAAGATTCTGACCTTTAATCAGAAATGAAAGCTTTGGAATGAAGAATGAATCGCAAGCCCCAATCCGGGAATTGAAAACAGACCATGAAGATATTTATCAGAAAATCACTCAATCAGCATCAAACGCCAATATTCTACCCGAAAACCTGCCCGGAATTGACATTGAAAACGGGTTGCAAAGGATGGGAGAGAACAAGGTACTATATAAAAATCTTTTAATTCGGTTTTATGAATACTACGGAAATTCGGCCCGACGAATTCGCAACTATTTAGAACAGGGTGAAGCTGAACTTGCCCGACAGTTAAGCCACACGATTAAAGGGATTTCCGGTAATCTGTCTATTGATCAAGTGTATCATTCTGCCATAGTGCTGGAAGCCCAACTGAAGAGCGGGGATGCCGAAAAGGCGGGACCGCTCATGGATCAGTTTGAAACGGCCCTTAAACAGGTAAATGAGGCGCTGCAAGCTTTAAAACGTAAAGATGATATCGAACAGACCGATCAAGCAGATAAAACGGTGACCTGTGAAAAAAATGTCGGTTGTGAGAAGGACTTTTCAAAAATACAACCTTGGCTTGATGAACTCGGCACCTTTTTAAAAGAAAACAACCTGGAAGCCGAGCGATGTCTGGAAGCCCTTAGAAAGGAATTGCATGGAACGAAAGCGTTGTCAGCTATCAATGAGCTAAAAAATCAAATTGATTTCTTTGATTTCAGTGAAGCTCGAAAAACTTATAAAAAATTAATGAATATTCTCGAAGAAGTATATAATCACTAAAATCATATATTGTGTCTAAGTCGGGCTGAACCGAAATGAAAGACAATCGGATTTATTCCACACTCATAATTTTATCATTTTTATTTTACACCCTAAAAGCCAAAACGGAATACGATAGCGATGCACCACTCATGCTAACTACCTATTTTCGAGAATATGGCAATTCAAAGAATATCATGAAAAAAAAGGGCTCAAAGCAAACGGTTTTAATTGTGGACGCCCTGCCCGAAAATGTCACATCCTTGGCAGAATATTTAGGAAGTGACTACAACCTGAAAATGGTTATTAACGGTTCAGATGCGATCTCTCAGGCAATTATCCCTGGTTCTGTTCCTGACCTGATCCTATTAAATACGACAATGCCGGATATGGACGGCAATACGATTTTTAAAGCGCTAAAAGCCAACGCAATAACCAAAAACGTTCCGATCATCTTTATCTCTTCGAATAATGATTCCGAAGAGCAAGCCCAGGGAATCGCTCTCGGTGCCGCCGACTATCTGATAACCCCTTTTCACCGCACCATCCTAAAGGCGCGTGTGGACGTTCATCTGGAAATAAACCGTCAACGCGCCATCATAGAAGAAACAGATCGTCGTATCCAGAAAATTAAAAATCATGCTGAAAACATCGCTTCAGAAAAAAAAAATGCCCTTATCGAACTGAACCAAATATTCACATCCACCGGTGATGGTATCTGCGTAATCAGTAAAGATTTTAAAATTCTCAGGATAAACGCAAACTTTTTAGAAATCTGTGATAATATAAGTGAAAACGTCATCGGGAAATACTGCTATGACATTTTAAAAAGCCATCGCTGCCATACTCCCCAGTGCCCCTTAGTCCGAATTTCAAAAGGTGAAAAGCGCGTTGAATATGACCTTACTCGCAAATCCGATCTGAATTCACGCAAATTATATCTTTTAACCGCTCGAGGATACCATGACTCCCAAGGAAATTTGCGTGGGATTGTTAATGACCTCCGGGATATTACAGATCGTAGGCAAGCTGAGAAACAACAACTGCGCCGTGAAAAAATTCAGGTAGTACTGGAAGTAGCCGGCGCTGTATGCCATGAATTGATCCAGCCGATTCAGATCATTTCTATGTGCGCCCAACTGATTCTCATTAATGAAAATGACAGCAATGAAAATCGTGACAGCGAATATTATGAAAAAGTAAAAACGATTTATGAACAGATTGAAAGGATGAAAAAGATCACGGAGAAACTAAAACGCATCACCAGATATGAAACTATCGACTATGTTGATGGTATTAAAATTGTCGATCTTGATAAAGCGTCGATCTGACCACAACAGTCATTCTGAAAATTCTGATCTGAAAAGGATAAAAAATGGAACAACTGACATCTGTGCTTGAAGCAATCTCTCCCGTTGACGGCCGTTACCATGCAGCCGTTAAACAATTAAGCGCGTATTTCTCGGAAAGCGCATTAATCAAATATCGTGTCTTAGTGGAAATCGAGTATTTTATTGCGCTATGCGATTTGAATCTACCTCAATTAGAAAAGGTGAATACGCATTATTTTAAATCATTAAGAGAGATTTACCAAACGTTTCAACTCGAAGACGCCGCAAGAATCAAAGCGATTGAAAAAATCACCAATCATGATGTGAAAGCCGTGGAGTATTATTTAAAGGAGCACTTTGACAATCTGGGTCTGTCGGCCTATAAAGAGTTTATCCATTTCGGCCTGACTTCCCAGGATATTAACAACACCGCATTGCCCTATTCTTTGAAACACGCCTGGTCCGATGTGATGATGCCGGTATGGAATGAGGTCATCGAAACACTTATACAAAAAGCGCGCGACTGGGAAAAAACACCCATGCTGGCCCGCACCCATGGCCAACCGGCGTCGCCCACCATGTTAGGCAAAGAAATTCGTGTCTTTATTGAGCGCCTCCGAAAACAACTCAGTCTCCTTGAAACGATTCCGTTTGCCGCCAAATTCGGCGGTGCCACGGGTAATTTCAACGCCCATTATGTCGCTTACCCGGAAATTGATTGGATTGCGTTTAGCAACCATTTTGTCAATGACACCCTAGGATTAGAGCGCTCGCAGGTGACCACCCAGATCGAGCATTATGATTACCTGGCCGCGTTTTGTGATAATCTGAAACGTTTAAATACGATTTTACTGGATTTAAACCGCGATATCTGGGCCTATATCTCCATGAACTATTTCAAACAGCGAATCAAAGCCGGCGAAGTTGGCTCTTCAGCCATGCCTCATAAGGTCAATCCCATTGATTTTGAAAATTCGGAGGGCAACCTGGGAGTCGCCAACGCGCTGTTTGAGCATCTTGCCAGTAAACTTCCCATATCCCGTTTACAAAGGGATTTAACCGATTCCACCGTTACACGCAATATCGGCGTTCCCATCGCGCATACGCTCATCGCCCTGAAATCGTTATTAAAAGGGCTGAATAAACTGATACTCAATCATGAAGTGCTGCAACATGACCTGGCTGATAATCAGATGGTGGTGGCGGAAGGCATTCAGACAATTTTAAGACGGGAAGGCTATCCTGAACCTTTTGAAGCCTTAAAAGCGTTAACTCGCACCCACAGCACTATTGACCGCAACGCGATTGTCGCGTTTATCCAAACGCTGGAGGTTGATGCTTCCGTCAAAGAGGAACTGCTGAAAATCACGCCTGAAACTTATACTGGCGTTTATGGTCGTTAAGGTAGATTATTATTACGGCTTTTCGCAGATTTGTGGGAAATTGGAATTATACCACTGATTGTGCGCCCGCCTATTGCCAAACTGTAAGTTTAGCGCTCCGCCAAGAAGTGTAGATTGCTTTCAGAGCAAAATGAAGGATACCAAATTGTGCTTTGTCAGTTTTTCCGGCAGATCAATTTTTCAATTTTCCATTCCGCTATATTCCGTTTTTCCGTATCAAAATCAATGCCCATGAGAATCAGCCGCTTGCCGCTCTGTTTATAAGGAGCGGCATAGTTTTTAGCATGAATTTGCTTAATACCGGCCTGTGCGCCCTGGTCGCACTTGAATTCGATAATATAAATTTTGTTGGAAAATTCAATTAAAAGATCAATCCGGCCCTTGCAGTGCATGACTTCACTGCGGGCATTGACACCTGATGCGCAGACCATCAGGTAAAAAACGGTATGAAAGTAAGCCTCATCACGTTTGCTTTCAAGCGTGTATGGAATGGATGCGAAGATAGCACTCATAGTGTTGATGAAGGCATCTGAATTTTCTTGCCGCAGATAGCCATTTAATTTCATAACCAGCGAGCGATCGCTTCCGTCTCCCGGAACCAGTGAAAATAACAGGTGTTTTAAAAATGATATTTTGACCTCCTGATTGGGATAATCAAAGGAATAAAGCGAATTTTCCATATCGACATCCGTTATGGTGATATATCCGGTTTGAAAAAGAAGGGCCTCGGGTTGCAGATTGTCAAGATCATAAACACTGAATATCTGCTCATCCAACTGGAGATTTTCTATTTTGGGCAGGGAATAATCACTTTCTTGCATAAGATTCACCAGGAAGGTCGGCGTGCCGGTTTCAAACCAGTAGTTTTTTAATTTTTTTTGTTTAAGTGCCGACATCAGGGAAAAAGGATTGTATACCCGTATATTTTTTTCTGAAAACCGGTATCCGTCATAATACAAAGCGAGCTTTTTCGCCAGATCGGTTTCTGAAATACCTGATTTTGCGCTCATGGCCTGTATATAAGGAGAAAAATAAATATCCAGTTCTTCCCGGGTGTAACCGAGCATGTCGGCATACGCGTCCGCCATTGTGATATCTTCAAGGTTGTTGAGTTCTGAAAAAATCGAAACCCGGCTGAATTTGGACACGCCGGTGATAAATACAAACCGCAAAACGGAAGCGACATCGCCGCCTTTGATCACCCCCAAAAAATATTTCAGAATATCCCGATTGGATTTGGCGATTTCCAGTGATTTCGCACCTTTGCCAAGATGATTGATCAGCGGTTTGTCGTATTCATCAATGAGAATGACAACCGGCATCCCGGTTTTTTGATGCAAAGACATAATCAGTTCTTTGAAACGTTCTTTGATCAATGATTTTTTCAGAATAACATGATGCGCCTCGGCATTATCATTCAAATTATATTCCAAACCTTTTCGCAAATTTTCGGATGTGTCATTACTGATTTCGTTAAAATCGATCATTATGACAGGATGCGCTTTCCATTCCCAGTCTGTGTTTTCAGCGATCCACAAGCCCTCAAACAACTCTTTTTTACCCTGGAACAGGCATCGGAGCGTGGATACGGTCAGGGATTTGCCGAACCTGCGGGGTCGGGACATGAAATAATACATGCCCTCATCAGCCATTTTGAAAACATACCGGGTTTTGTCCACATACAATTGATTGTCCCGGCGGATGATTTCAAACGACGGGTTGCCGATGGGAAGATTTTGAAGTTTTTTCATGAGATAATCCTGACTTATGTCCGGTTACTTAACCTGATGGAGTTAAACCTGATATCTTACGCAGTTTTTAGTAACCGTTCACTCTCCCCTACATGCAAACAAACGTGGGACAGCTTTCCGCGCTACACACTCACATGCGGCTGCGATCATGTAGAGCGGAAAGCCGTTCCGCTCAAGGGGAAGTAAACGGTTACACCACATTAGGATCGTGGACGAAATTACTTCCCCATTTGGAGTGCAAGCTTCAGCTTGCGGGGTTACTGACGCAAACTGAAGTTTGCACTCCTCGTCTGAAAATGGGGAAGTTATTTCATCCCTATTCCTTAGTATGACTAAACGTTTTATGAGGCATCGACATCCAATTAGCGTTTCATATTTTGTAATAGTTCACCGCAAAGTCGCAGAGGACAGTATTCGTAGGAGTGCGAAAATTTTTTTCGCCCTACCGCGAGCGAAGCGAGCGGCACAGCAAAGGCAGACTGCCAGATTCGACTGCTCCCTGCAAATTTACAGTGAACTACTACGTAAAATCTAAATTTAGGCTGCATTATCTGCAAATCAATTTTAGGTTAAGAGGGGAGACTAACTTGTTTTGATTTTCCTTTATATTTTCATGGATTCAGATTTCAAGATATACGCCAGCAAAACACCCACCATAAACGCGAAAGCTAAATTTGAAGCAAACGTGATTCCCAGCATCATAAAGGCCACAAACAGTTGCTTGCGATTCCAGATATCAAGGACCGTCAGTGCAAGCTGACTGCCTGCAAAAATGAGCAAAATTCCCAAGATCGCCATGGGGATTAGATACGCAATCATAATTACGGACGATCCTAGCAAAAGCGCCAGCACTAAAAAAATGACACCGATAATGATATTAGAACCGGCGCTGCGGGCTCCGAAACGATAGTGGGCGGCTAATCCGCCGGCACCGTGGCACAAGGGCATGCCACCAAATAAAAAGCTGATAATATTCCCTATAACCATGCTGATGCATACAGATCGGTAGGTGACCTTTTTCGAAGCCCGTCCATAATATTCGGTTGATAAATCGGAATAGGCAATTACCGCATTACCAAGGGTCATGGGTGTCTGAGGCAGTACCAGTGCTAACAAGGCGAACGTGAAATCAGCACGCTCCGGCCATCCGAACGGCAAAAGCGTGGGAAGCCAGATTCCGATTTTCATTTTGTCAAAGCCTTCATGAGACCCAATCAGCAGACCGATGGCAAGGCCGCCCAGAATGACGCAAAGTCCCGCCGGCAATGTTTTGTTTTCCAGCAAAAGAAGCGTTGCCAATCCCCCACAAACGCCGATAATGATGCCTATGGGTGCGGGACCGAGCGTTTGAATAATCAGGTAGGGCTCGGCGGCCTGTCGCAGAAGCTGAAACTGGGATGTCCCCATCATCAGGCGGACGCCCTGAACCATAAGCAAAACGCCGGTTGACATTTGAATTCCCCGCACCACTTCCTTGGGAATATATTTCCCAATCAAAGTGATCGCACCAGTGGTACCAATGACAAGCAAAAAAAAAGCGATTAAAATTCCGGAAGCCTGTATCTCAGTTGCGCTCAATGACGCCGCAATCGCATACGCGCCGATCACTTTCATGGGTTGCACCGGAACTGTGACGCCAAAGTAAACACCGGTGAGAATATAAAATACGCCAATGGAAAAAAATACGCCTAACGGATCTAAACCGTTAATCAGAATCATACCCATTGCGATAGGCAGAAGAGTTCCCAGGTCACCAAGTGATCCGGACAGTTCAAGTCGATTAAATTGATAACGTTGGCTCATCGTTTATACACTTTCTTATAACTCAATCGAAATTATAAAATCTATTCTTAAATGACGTAATCGGAGATATTGGCTTTCATATTATTACCCGCCCCGATATACCCGATATAGATAAGGAACGGGGACGAAGTAACTTCCCCATTCCGGAGTGCAAACCACAGTTTGTGATGCTGTGACGCATACTGTGGTTTGCACTCCTCTTCTGAAAACGGGTAAGTTATTTTGTCCCCATTCATAAGGTTAAGCCCGACTTAAGATTTGGGGCACAAGGATGGATGAGGTTCAAGGATAAAACTAAGGATGTACAATGTTAAGGTGAATTCCGAAAATAAATATACCATTCCATATCATGCTATCCTACACTTTTTTGTGTTGGAAACCGGGTGTCAGTGTTTAGATGTCAGGGTACACCGGCCTGACACCTGAATGCAAAAAAGGGCTACCCACATAGGCGGGACAGACGTAGGTTGGGTTGAGGAACGAAACCTGACATCAGCCTGAATT
>JAOZRC010000666.1 GCA_029940345.1 Desulfobacterales bacterium | reverse complement strand
GGGAAAAAACGGGCTTTACACTCAGGCGTTGCTTAAAAACCTGTCAAATCCGAACATCACCATTTTGGAAATGTTTCAACGCGTGCGCGTGATGGTTATGAAGAAATCCCGCGATAAACAGACGCCTTGGGAATCGACCTCTTTACGAGGGAATTTTTATTTTAAACCTCAAATAAAAACAGAGTAATATATTTTGCAAGTTATCATATTTTGCTCAAATTAATTTTGTTGACCGCACTTTTTTGTAGCTACTCTCAAATATCAGACTAATAAAATGAAGCATGATATGTGATGTGGCAAATGAAAAACTGTATGACTTGCCAAACAGGGAATATAACAGATCCATGGAAGACAAAGAAAAGCAGGATGGCGTAGATAAAACCCTTATCGCCATGTTTTTAAAATTAACGCCGGAAGAGCGCGTCCGGGCAAATGATAATGCCATCAATGCCATTCGGGAATTGCAAAATGCCTTTAAACAAAGCCGAAAAGCGTACAATCGACCTGAATGCTCTGATTGAAGGACTCTGTGAAGCGGGCGTTGAATTCATAGTTGTCGGAGGCATCGCCACGGTTATCCACGGCGCACCGGTTACAACAATGGATCTGGACATTGTTCATCGCCAAACCGACGCTAACATTCGGAACCTCTTAAAATTTTTAAAAACCGTGGGCGCTCACTATCGCCGTCCTGATGAAAAAGTGATTGAACCGGATGAACAAATTCTATCGGCCCAAGGGCATTCGCTGTTATCCACCTGTTTCGGCCCGCTTGATGTTTTGGCAATAATTGAGGGTGGGCATGGCTACGATGAGCTTAAGCAAGATTCTGTTAAAATTGAGTTCAGAGGGTATAACCTGCAAGTCTTGAGCTTGGCAAAAATCATTAAAATGAAACGTAATTCAAAATATTCAAAGGACTTGCAACGTCTGCCGATTCTTAAAGAATGGCCTTTTTTAGTTAAAATTCACATGTTTCCATATTTTAAACCTTCTGATTTTGTTCAAAGTCCATATAAAACTAACTGTGCTGAAAAGAAAATGAACCAAAATAAAAGCACTTAAATCCGGTGTTCTGGCGCAATTGGAGTTTCTGGACAAATTGAGCCAGTTTCTTTTTGCGGATTCCAGGATCGGTTTGCAGATGTATTGCACCATAAGCCTTTTCAATATCTTTGGCCTTCCAGGGAGAGGCTATCACATAAACGGTCTCTTGCACCGTTTTTGTTGCGTCTGAAAATGATAGCTTGTCCATGTAGAACCACCCGTTGGTGTCAGCAGGAATATAATAGGGGAACTCAGCCGGACGGATGGGATTGTTCTGCCCCGGATTCCAGACAGGATTGGGAAACAGGGGGTCTGCCTTACCCCGCCAGTCTTCCTGATAAACATAAAGATATAAAGGCATCGGCGCGGCCGAAGTGGTAATTAACAGCCTGTAATCGTGGGTGTGATTTAAAATCGTATTATGTGTTTCTGTAAAATCTTGCCTCACTATGGGCGCAGAAGGATCATCTGACGGCCGATATTCGAATTTTAACGTCAGTTTAATAGTATTGTCAAGCATCTCTCTGAGCAGGCTTACTTCAGCGTTTTTCGTTGAAATTTTTTTCAAAAGTATCGCGGCTTGGGCAAACTCACCGTTTTCAACTGAATCAATAACCTGATGGGGTGATACTTTGTCCCAGTATTCATAAATAAACCAACCTCCGAATAACAGAAGCAATAAAGTGATCGCACCTATCAAAAAAAGACGGCGTGTCTTTTCTTTTTTGCGTTCAGGTGTGTTTTGCGAAGGATGTTCAAAAAACAGGCCAATTAACGCTGGAATTTCATTGGAAAGAACCTTGATAATCGTTTTTCTTGCGCAAGCGCTGTTTTTATCAGACGCATTGAATTGTGTTAATGACAGCAACTCTGCATTTTTATTATTTATAATTTGTTCAAGTTTATGATCATCAACATTGGCCGTGGGTGCGATAAAAAGTTTATCCGGATTTTCATCGGCTAAGAATGCATTCAATTTGATCCTGAACCCTTTGCTATCCACCTCGCTCAATATTGATGTTTGGGTTTGTTCCTTAAATTTGACAATTCCGGTACACCAGATATCGTCGGGATAATTCAGATTCGGGAAAGCGAGTGAGCGGGCGCGATTGATATGAGCCAGCAACCAGGCCAGGTCAGCCGAGTTGCCTCGGTATATTCTGTCAGGCCGGTCTTTTTTTTCAAAGATTATCTTTTCAGAATCATAAGAGTCAGGTGCCAATATCTCGACAGAACGCCTCAGATGACTTAAATCAGGGGTTTCCGGCCCATCCTTAACCGCTATGTCTTCGGTCCCCGCCCGCTCAGACGGCATGGCCTTATATCGGCCGCATCCGATAAATTGCGCTTCCGCCTTTTTGGGAATGACATTGGGATAGGCGAACCGATGCATCAGGACACCTCTTCAACAATGATCGCCACAGCCCACTTCTGGCTGCATGGATCAAAGCCCAGATCCCTTTCCGAAAAGGTTTTTTCTCCTTCCAGTTTGGTTCCCAGACAGCTTTCAAAAAGAATATCCCGCGTTTCGGGATCAATAAATCGCGCCCATAAGTTGCTGTCAGTGAAAATGTTGGCGTTCCATTGTAACATGATAGCCGAAGCGGTACGGTCTTTGCCTTTCCAGGCGCATGAAATGTTGATGTACTCACCATGCTCCATTGTAAAATGATGACGCTGTTCAGGAACATCCGCCGCAGCGGTCATCATGGCACCCGTAAGTTTCGGATACCAAAGCGGGGACGCCCATGTAATCAGCGAGTCTTTGATTTTAGAGATGTATGATGGTCCCGGACTGAGATTCTTTTTCAAAAAAGGCGTAATTTTCCGAAGTCCTTCAGTCCCCAGCATACGTCGTAATGCAACATCCGGGTTTGTCTCAAGCAGCATATCATACTCGATGAGATCGGCTTCCATTTTTAGCTTGCGGATATGGCAAGTTTCGCACGCTTCTATGTGAATTGATAGCTGACCGCTTGCGGTTCTATCCATATTCCCATATACATACTCAGCCAACTCAGCGTCATCCGGGCAATCATTCAAAGCAATGATGTGCCCAAAGGCATGACGGGCGTCCTCAATCAAAGTGTTAAAATTCATTTGCGGGTTCATTGTGTCCCCCTTTATTAAAAGTCGTATTGGGATGATACACAGTTTTCTACGTCTGCATATACGTTATCTTTATACCAGCGCTTAAACGTTGAGAAGCCGGGTTTCTTAATTGTGAGTCGTTTATACAATTTTCTAAAGGACAGTTCATCGAATTCATGGCGGATAAACATCATTTTCATTTCCGGCTGAAGTTTTTCAATGCACTTCCGCAGAATTTTACGGGCTTCATGGTGCATGTATTGT
>JAOZRC010000665.1 GCA_029940345.1 Desulfobacterales bacterium | reverse complement strand
ATTTACTACAAATATGCCGTCCTGACGGGACTCTGAATGAATTGCACAGGTCGAAAAGTTTCAGAGCGTTAAAAAAAACCACACATTGATTTTCAATGGTTATATTTGATTGTTAACTCGAAACAGTTAATGCTTTTATCTGTGGGTTTATATTGTATGAACACGCATCATGGACAAAATGAAAGACCGAATCTGAATATAACAGATGGCCTCAACATCAGGAGCATATTTTGATAACCAAACGGTTAACCAGCGCGTTCGATTTAAAAAAATCATCCATTTTTTACGGCTATGTTGTGGTTCTGGCCGCTTTTTTCATGCAAGCCGTCGGATGGGGTATTTTCAACAGTTTCGGGGTTTTCTCCGTGCCGCTGATGTCTGAATTTAAGTGGACCCGCGCCGGTGTTTCCGGTGCCTTCGCTTTGGCTTTTTTCATTTACGGCCTTGCCAGTATTGTACTCGGAATATTAAATGACCGTTGGGGACCCCGGCTGATTATGACCGTCAGCGGCGTCGTTTTTGGCGTTGGCTATCTGCTGACATCCCAAATTGATAATTTGTGGCAGCTTTACCTGTTTTACGGCATCATTGTAGGTGTTGGCATCAGCGGGGTGGATGTCGTCCTGCTATCCACGGTTGCCCGATGGTTTGTCAAAAAACGTGGCATGATGAGCGGCCTCGTTAAGGTGGGTACCGGCGTTGGCATGTTGATTATGCCCCTGGTTATCAACCGGCTCATCAGTTCTTACGGCCAGAGCCGAACCTTTGCTATTTTAGGGTTCGTCATTCTGATCGTCTTTATCGGCCTTTCCCAATTCATGGTGCGCGATCCGGCTAGCATGGGTTTGTCACCGGATGGTATCAGGCAAACAGGTGACGCCCATTCTGATTTACCGGAAAGCGGGTTAACGCTTAAAGAAGCATTCAACACGCTCCAATTTTGGACGCTGTGTGTTTCCTATTTGCTGGTCCTGTTTTGTATCGCCACGATTTTGATGCATATCGTTCCTCATACAACCGACTTGGGTATTTCTTCGGCAAACGCAACCCGTATTTTGTCTACGATCGGTGGGATGAGTATTGTGGGAAGGTTTATCATGGGCGGTGCCAGCGATAAGATCGGCAATAAGCGGGCGTTGCTTATCTGTTTTTTATTTCTGCTGACCGGCTTAGGCTTGCTGCAACTGTCTGATAAACTGTGGATGTTTTACGTGTTTGCCATTATTCACGGATTTGCGCATGGTGGGGTGTTTGCCTTGATCTCACCGATCGTGGCCGAGCTGTTCGGCTCCCGTGCGCACGGAGCAATCCTTGGAATCGTCATTTTCAGTTCCACCATCGGCGGTTCGGCAGGACCGCTTTTGGCCGGACATCTCTTTGACATCACCGGAAGCTATCAGATCGTTTTCCTGATCCTGACCGCCCTTGGCATCATCGGGTTATGTACTACCGTTACAATGCGGCCAATGTCAGTCGGACGATCAGAAACAGATGCTGAATGACAATATCTCTTCTACGCCTTTCAGTTTAACGTCACAAGCATAGCGCCCCATCCGCCCGCTTCCGGCGGTGCGTCCCGGAAAGAGACAACCAGCGGATTTTTTTGCAAAATATGCTGCACCCGTTTCTTTAAAATCCCCTGTCCCTTTCCGTGAATAACGCGGACGGAGTAAATACCGGCTTCGATACAGGCCTGAAAATAGTCCTCTAAAAGGTCAGGCACCTCTTTGGGTTTGAACGTATGCAGGTCGATGACGTCTTCGATGGGTAAAATTATAGGTTCCAAGGTCTGCTCCGATGCTGAATTTGGTTTTTCCGAAATAGAGGAGTGCGAGCTTCAGCTTGCGTGTACTACATGGAAAAATAGATGTTCAGGGAATTAAGTATTCCTTGTACTCTTTGTCTCGGTCCTTGGCGGAATAAACGATAATAGTCCATTTATAAAAAGCCAGACTCTATCTGAAAACCCTCCGGGAATCCAACGTACATCTCCATAATATATGATATCCCACCAAAAGTGACTTCCTAACCCGACTCCGTATCCGATAACCAATATTCTAAAAAAGTTGCTCTTACGACCCAAAATAAAAAATAATATAAAATAAGAAAGACAGCTATGAAAAAGCGGATTGCGATGGCCTCCGATTCCAAGTAGCTTAATATCCAAATCAGGGAAAACCGTTCCGAGATAACAAGGAATCAAGGCAATTAAAAAAAATTCCGCCGAACCCATGTGGGAATTTTTTTTATCCAAAAAAATATAACTGTATGCCATTACAAAAACAATACCTACAAGGCTATGCTCGGCTCGATCAGCACTCTTTTGGCCAAATAACTTAAGGACGATCTGATTAATAATGACAGCTATTGCAAAAGCAAGCACAATCGCTATGGCAGCCTTTATCCATTTGTTTCTATTCAATTGTATTATTCTCCGTTATGATTTATCATTTTTTATGGAACAGTCTGGCTCGGCTGTCACAGTACCATATTGCGTATGCATGTCAAGGTCAGAAAGGCTGTCTCCTTAAAGCGTGACTATTGGCATTATGGTTTTTCGTATGGATGACGCGAAACAGCTTTTAACGTTATATTTTTCCCGTAGTTGCACCTTTTCTTTTTGATTTATTTATGGTAACGTAATCTAATTCGTTAAATTTTAAGAAGTTTATTAGATCGGTCGTCTTTTGGGCTATCATTAATAGTATTCCAATTTTGATTTTTCCTTATAATTCCCGCAAGCTAAAGCTTGCACCCCTCTATTTCGGAAAAACTGAAAGCGGATCGGTATATTTAGGATGTTTCAGATTATATGCTCCAGGAACTTTCAATTCGCAATTTTGCGATCATCGATGATCTGACGATTCAATTTGGGGATGGACTTAGCATCTTAAGCGGTGAGACCGGCGCAGGAAAATCAATTATTATTAATGCGGTAAATCTTTTGTTGGGCAGCCGGGCGTCTGCCAAATTGATTCGCACCGGTGCTGACGCGGCCGAACTGGAAGCACTTTTTCATATTCAACCGTCTTGCAAAGCCGCTAAACTCATGAGGGATCAGGGCTTTGATCCTGACGAAGGGCTCCATATCCGGCGGATAATCGCACGTCCCCATAATAAAATCAGTCGGCATCGTATTTATATCAATGGCCGTCTGGCCACCATGCAACTGCTCAATACGATTACGTGCAACCTGGCCTCTATCTCCGGGCAACACGCCAACCAGTTGCTTCTAAATGAAGAACAGCACCTCTTAATCCTGGATCAGTTCGGTGACTTGTCAAAATTACGTGTCCAACTCTTTGAGCGCTATCACCAATTGACGCCTTTGGTTAAACAACTGCAAGGATTGATCAAATCCAAGCAAAAACTGACTGAACGCATCGACCTGCTTGAATTCCAAAA
>JAOZRC010000664.1 GCA_029940345.1 Desulfobacterales bacterium | reverse complement strand
TGTCCGATTTTCGACATAATTGTCGAGCAATTGCTTTGATTGTCGATATCAGAAACCCATTCAAATGCTAACTGACCGGTTTCACTAAGCATAAATCTTGGCACGGAAATTGTATATAAAGAATACTATGCGTCGACGCATGAATAAGACAGACCCTGTTAATTCGGCTATTGTGATAGATTATCACTAAAATTTAATAAATTGTCACGGAGGTTAAAATGAGAAGGAATTTTACGAAAAAAAAGCTGTTGATTGTTTTAACGGTGCTGGCAGTACTAGGCCTTGGCGCCACCGGTTTTGCTTACAGAGGACAATGTTTAGGCAATGATTTTGATGATTATGGTTGTGGTTGGTACAGAGGCGGTTCCGGATACGGTGCTGACATGGGGAACCGGGGCAGTGAAAAAGGATTTATGGGAAATCAAGGTGTGGGCGGTAAAGGATGTTTACGCAGGGGTGCCGGTTCGGCCAATCTGAGTGAAGATCAGATTAAGCAGTTGACTGAAGCGTGCAACGCTTTTCGGGAAGCGACCCGTGAACTGCGCTCGCAAATCAAATCCAAACGCCTTGAATTGGAAAGCGAATTTGTCAAAACTGCGCCAGATGTGGAAAAGCTGAAAACGTTGGAAAAAGAACTATCCGACCTGAAGGCGCAATTTTCCCAAAAGCGCATTGACCAACGGCTCAAAATGAAAACCATTAACCCGGATTTACGATGCGGTAAAGGTTGGAAATCCGGACGGGGTTGTGGCCAAGGCTACGGCCGTGGTCAGGGCCAAGGCTACGGCCGTGGTCAGGGTCATGGCTACGGCGGTGGTCAGGGTCATGGCCGCGGCCAGGGACCCAGATGTGGGCGCACCATGTAACATCGACGTTTCAGGGCGAGCGCCGGCCGCGTTCGCCCATATTCTGTATTTTAGCTTTTCCTTAATTGTCTGAATCAGAATTTGTCTTGTTCCGACACCCTGGGTTGGAACACACTTCGCAGACGTTCTGGCGTGTGCCTGAATTACCAGATGCCAGAGCGGTAGATATTTAACACTTTTCGGATCCTGTTTATTCTTAAATTCTGTAAATTCTGATTCAGACATTTGACAGTTTTTAGCATCAAAACAATGCGCAACATTACGAAACTGATTATAATCCTGTTGTTATCCGTCGCTTCTCCTGGCGTGACGACGGATTTTATCCAGAGCCGTGTGATTGTAACCGTTCACTCCCTTAAGCGGAACGGTTTTCCGCTCTACATAATCGCGCCATGCGTGAGTTTGTAGCGCGGGAAGCTGTCCCGCGTTAGTTTGAACGTAGGGGGGAGTGAACGGTTACGTGTGATTGCGGTCAACCGGGATACGGGTATGTTGCAACTGCAACTTTCTGACAAAACAGGGGGACGTTGCTGTATGGCTAAAGACCTAAAGGCTTCGTTGCCGACGGTGCTGGCAGTATGCACCGTCACAAGATAATACATCGGTACAAAATGAATCCGAAGCGAATGCACCCGGAAAATGAAAAACAGGTTCACGCAGTACGAGACATCAGCCCACGTTTACCGATAGCGTCTACCTGGAAAAGCAGTCTCTTCATTTTCGGGCTGCTGATGATCTTTATGCTGATGTATTTTTTGTGGCAAATTCGACATGTGAACCATGTTTTTCTAAGCCATGTGCGTGAAGATGCCAAAATGGCGGCTGATGTTATCCGCCTGAATGCACGCGGGGCGGTGTTATCACAGGAAATAATCGAAGAGATGATGCAAACCTTTCTTGGCAACACCATCCATTTTATTGATTTTCTGGATTCGGTTGAATCTTTTTCCGAAGACGAACTGGCCGCTTTTGCAGCCGAATCAGGCCTGGCGGGCATTCAAATCGTTAATAACAACGGCTCCCTTGCCCAGGGACCTCCTGACTGGTTGGGGAAAAATCGGGTTTCGTGCCAAGACCCGGGTCGTTCAATCCATCATATCAAAAACGCTCATCTTTATCTCCTGGTGCGCAAACGGCAACAAAACAGCGGGTGTATCATCGCCGGGATAACGGCGGATCGCATTGAAAAGTTGCAGATGCAGGCAGGCTTGCCCCATTTGCTCAATTCGCTTTCCCAACTGGCCGGCATTCTCTATGTAAACATTCATCCGTCGGAGGCGTCCGATCCGCAGGCCCTCGACATTCCCAAAGTAAGGCTGATTGACACGCCGACTTTGAAAGCGGCCGAAGTGCGGATCGCGCTGGGAAATGATATACTGAAGATCGGTCTGCAAGCCGAACACTACTTTCGACGGATCAAACAACTTTGGTACGAATTTATACTTTTGGCAACAGTCCTGGCGGCCTTGGGCCTTTTTTTCTCATGGCTTTTACATCGTTACCAATCCGCCTATCTGAATGAGGTGCGCCATTTTGAACGGCACATCGCCAGGCATCGGGAAGATGCAGCGCTCGGACGTGCGGCGGCCGCGATTACGCATGAAATTCGCAATCCGTT
This sequence comes from Desulfobacterales bacterium, assembly GCA_029940345.1. Lineage (GTDB taxonomy): Bacteria > Desulfobacterota > Desulfobacteria > Desulfobacterales > JAUCGF01 > JAUCGF01. The sequence goes on along the minus strand of JAOZRC010000664.1, from coordinate 929 downwards.
AAATGCCATCGGCATGGGGTTGCAACGTCTACAAATGGAAGCCGGTCAGTTAGAAACGGATCACCAACGCCTGGTCGGGTCGATGCTCCAGGCCGTGCATCGCACTGACAACATTGTCAGCAATATTCGACGTTACGCCAAACCGCTCACATTAAATAAAAAAACGTTGCGACTGGACCTGCTGGTGAGTGATGTGCTGACTCTTTATGAACCGCAGCGTTTGGCTTGTAAAATCGAACTGGCTTTCAAAGTCTGTTGTGATGCGCTGATCATAGGGGATCGCGGGCTGCTTGAAGAAGTCATCGAAAATTTAGTCAAAAATGCAATTGAAGCGCAACCTGATGGCGGTTATCTGGATGTAAATATAAGCAAGCCGGACACTGATATTTGTTTGTCTATGGAAAATGGCGGTTTTCCGCTATCCGCCCAGGAAGCCCAACGCATTTTGGAGCCCTATTTTACAACCAAAGCCCAAGGAACAGGGCTGGGATTGACGATCGCCAAACGAATTATCACCGCCCACAACGGACGAATAAGTGTGGATTCTTCGATCGATAATGCCGTGCGTATAGCGGCTTTTTTCACTGGCGGGTCGGTCGCCTGAAACGTGTTTAACAAAATCTATAATCAAACTATATCAAAGGAGGCAAGCAATGCGAACAGATTCAAATAGTGCTTTAAAAGTCTTGAAATCCAGACGTCGGTAAATACCGACATTTTTTGGGTCATTTTTTTGACAGTATGCACATTTCTAAAAATCAATAAAGCCACATATTGTATATTTAATGAAATATTAACACAATATATGGATATTTTATTGTTGGCATTGATCCCAAAGAGTCCAATAAATATACAGAGGATATACAATTATATGAAATTATTGTTAAATTTAAATATATTCAATTTTCGATTACCGAGGTCTGGAAATC
>JAOZRC010000081.1 GCA_029940345.1 Desulfobacterales bacterium | reverse complement strand
GCTGATCAATGTTCAAATAGAACAAAACGATTTAAATTTGTTGCCAATTCAATTATACTCGCGAAGGCCATAATTGGTGATTTTATAATTGATCAATACCTTAATTCATAGGCGTAAGACATATTTCAAAATCACCAATTATGACCGTGCCAAGTATAAAGCATATTTACGCGTTGCGCGATCTTCCCCATATTCATAAAGATCCCTTTGATCGTTTACTTATTGCTCAATCTCATGTTGAGTCAATGAAAATAGTTAGTGCGGAAAAAATTTCAGGAGTATTCAGTTGTTGTGGTTAGCTGATGGATAATTCATAGTTAGCCATTATTCATTGATGAAGGACACACATAACCCGCAATTAAGTTGATGAAAGAAATAAAAGGTACAAAAACTATTGAATGAAACTGGTGACTGGTTCCTTGATGTAAACAATAATTTTGCTAATTCACGTAGCAAATGGTGGAGATGACACTGTTAAAAATACGATCGCTTTATGTCCCAACTGTCATAGGAAAGCACACTTCGGAGTTAAGTAGAAGCTGACATGCACACTGATCACCAACAGAAATCGAACAATCGAATTCCGAACTCTGAACTCCGAACTCAGAATTCTAAACGCATTCAACCCGAGACGATCAAACTTGATGGTACAAATCTCATCGAAGCGAGCGCCGGAACCGGAAAGACGTATACGATTTCATCCCTTTTTTTGCGATGTATCACCGAAGGTATTCGCATTGACCAGATATTAGTGGTCACATTTACCATTGCGGCGACTGCGGAATTGAAAAAGAAGATTCGTCTGCGTCTGAACCAGGCGCTGCTTGCTATTGAGCATAAACCGCCAGATACGGATGATGAAATGATCGCGCTGATTTTGGGCTATTCGTCAGAAAAGCAGCGCAATATCAGGAATAAGATTAAACATGCCCTGAGCAGTTTTGATGAAGCCGCGATTTTTACGATTCACAGTTTTTGTATGCGGATGCTCCAGGAAAATGCGTTTGAAAGCGGATCGTTATTTGACACCGAACTGAGTGCAGATAGTCGTCCATTATATGAAGAGATTGCCTTCGATTTCTGGGCGCGGGAATTTTACAACGCTCATCCTTTGTTTATCCGTTATCTGAATGATCGTAACATTACACCTGACAAGTTGATTCAGATAATCGATAGGGCGGCCTCCCGGCCGAACCTTGTTATCCTTCCGCAAAAAAATGAAAAGACCGCCACACAAGAATCTGAAATTGAACATCTCTATTTAGATGCTTTTCGGACAACGCGTGAAATATTGCAAAATTGCCTTGAAGAAATTAAAGCTCTCTTTGAATCTCATCCGGGAGTCAATCGTAGCAGTTATAGAAAACCATGGTTCCCCAAATGGCTCAGTGAAACCCAACAATACTTTGCATCTCCCGAACCGTCATGTATTTTCACAGCTGACGATGACAATAGCGTTTACAAATTCACTACTTCTCGTTTATGGGAAAAGAAAAAGGCAGATTACGACCCGCCTGAACATCCGTTCTTTGACGCCTGCCAGAAACTGGTGGAAACCGGGAGTCTGTTTGCGCAAAAATGGCTCGCACTTAAACGCCGCTTTATCGAATACTCCGAAACTGAACTGGCACGGCGTAAACAGGATGCCGGTGTTTGGTTTTATGATGATTTGATATTAAGCCTGAATGATGCACTTAACGGACCGGAGGGCGAACCTTTGGTGCGCAAAATCAGAAGCCGCTACAAAGCGGCGTTGATTGATGAATTCCAGGACACGGATCATATTCAGTACGCTATTTTCCGGAAGATATTTCAGACCGAACAGCCAAAAAATATAATAGAGGCAAGCCCGGCACTTTTTCTAATCGGCGATCCCAAACAATCGATCTATGCCTTCCGGGGTGCTGATATTTTTGCTTATCTCAAAGCGATTGCGGACGCGGGTGAAAATATCTTTACATTGCCTACAAACTGGCGCTCCGATCCCCTGCTGATTGATGCCGTGAATACAATTTTCAGTCGCATTGAACGTCCTTTTTGGTATCCGCAAATTGATTTTAAAAAGGTGTCTCCGAAATCGGCAGCGGTTGACGGTTTTTTTATCAACAATCAACCGGGGCCACCTCTGACCATTCAGTTTATTGAGCGTGAAGGTAAAAAAACAAGTCTTATCACCAAAGGCTGGGCAGACGACCATCTTTACCGGATGGCAGCATCGGACATCGTGCGCCTTTTGAGCAACGATACGAAAATTGGCGCAAGTGGCGGGCGCACAATCACTCCCGGAGATATTGCCGTCTTAACACGCACCAATTTGCAGGCCGCCAGGATGCAGGATGCGCTTCGAGAATTGAAGGTTCCCAGTGTCCTGACCAGTGATGCCAGCGTGTTTGACTCTCCGCAAGCCGCCGATTTACAGGAGGTGTTAGAAGCCGTTTATGAGCCGGGCAACACAGGCAAGATCAGAAACGCGCTTTCAGGTGCCCTGTTCGGTCTGGACAGCGCCGCTTTTCAATTTCTTGAAGAAAACGAAACTGTTTATGCAAACTGGCTGATTCGGTTTCAAGATTGGGGTAAATGTTGGCGAAATGATAGTTTTATACGGATGATCCGGTCGCTTCTGGCATGTAAACTAAGCACCGGTGTTGACGAACAAGAGGGTTGCGTTCAAACCGTTGCGACACGCCAATTGAGTTTGGATAACGGTGAACGGCGTATGACCAACCTGCTTCACCTGATCGAACTGCTCCATGAAGCGGCCGTGCTAAAGCATCTTAGTCCGGCCGGCCTGATGCGCCATTTTGAACGCCAACGCCAAACCGGGTCTGACAAATTAAAAAGCAGTGAATTGAGGCTTGAAAGTGACGCCCAGGCTGTCAAACTGATAACCGTCCATAAAAGCAAGGGACTGGAATTTCCGGTAGTTTATTGTCCGTTTTTATGGGATGGCAAGCTTAAAAACGATCAAGGGGATGAAGCGCTGTTCCATGATCTGGATGATAACCGGAAACCTAAGTTTGACATCGGGTCGGAAGCGTTAAAAGAGCATAAGCAAATCGTCCGCACCGAAGAGTTCGCTGAGAATCTGCGTTTGTTATACGTGGCTTTAACCCGGGCGCGGCATCATTGCGTCGTGGTATGGGGAGCCATCAACGATATGCAAACCTCTTCGTTAGGATATATTTTGCACTCCCATGGGGCTGCGGCGGACAGCCCGGATGAACTTGCTAAGATCGCTGAATACGTTGGCGGTCTGAGTGATGATGCTTTACGGGCTGATTTAAAGCGTCTCGAAAAGGATTCGCAAGGTGCGATTAAAGTTGAAACTCCAGATGAAACGGAATGCGCGCCTTATCAACCGGCCCAAGACCTTAATTATGAGTTTACCGTTTTACAAACCCAACGCACGTTTGCACAAAAATGGCGAATATCCAGCTTTTCCGGCCTGACTGCTCACGGGATATCTTTGTCGCCGGATGCAATCGAGGGACGCGACCGTGACAATATTGATCAAAAGAGCGCCTCATACCCCTTATATGAAAAATATGAAACCCCGGATGTAATCGAAAACGCCGGACATCCCATCACGCTCACCGGTTTCGGCGGCGGATTTCAAGCAGGTGATATGATTCATGCCATTTATGAAAATCTGGATTTTCAGTATGATAAGCGTCAGACGCTTGAAACGCTAGTACACGAACAGTTAGACCGTTTCGGTTTTGACGCTGTGCGCTGGCAGCCAACCGTCAGCCAGACGATCGAGGAAAATATCCACACACGGCTTGATCCGGATGAACCTGAATTATGCCTCAGCGAAATTTCGATGGGACACCGTTTTAATGAGCTTGAGTTTCTTTTTCCCGTAGCCAATCGACGGAATCCGCGAAATTCCGGCCTGACAGGACGCACGCTTGCCGCCGTGTTTGCTGAAAATGGTGCATCCGTTTCACAGGAATACATCAATAGGCTCAAACGGCTCTCTTTTGTGCCGCTCAAAGGATTTCTCAAGGGATTCATTGATCTGATTTTTCAATATAGGGGGCGATGGTATGTCGCAGATTATAAATCAAATTTTCTTGGTGAACAGTATCAGGACTACACCGTCAGGTATATGGCGGAAACAATGGCGGAGCATCACTACTATTTACAGTATCATATCTACACAGTCGCGCTGCACCGTTTGTTATCACACCGGATAAAAAATTATGATTACGATATTCATTTCGGAAAGGTGTATTATCTGTTTCTCAGGGGCATGTCGCCGCACACCGGGCCTGAATACGGTGTTTTCCGCGATAAACCGTTGGCTAAATTGATCAAAGCGCTGTCCGATCTTTTTGGAAATAGTGACTAAAGATAAATTCGGAATACGGAACTTGAAACTTGAAAAATCCCACAATCAAACATCTGTTTAAAATCGGTTATTTCTCTGAATTGGATTACCGGTTCGCTGAATGTATGGGACGTATTACTGATGAAGCTGACCCACTTGTATTGTTGGGCGCGGCTGTTGCCAGCTGTTTTACATCCGCAGGACATGTATGTGCGGACATCGGCCGGATTGCCGGAAAGCGGATTGAAACTGAAGACATTAATTCATTTAACAATTCAAGCGTAACTGCTTTCCATTTTTCCGTTTGTACATGGCCGCCGTTAAAAATGTGGGTTGAAGCCCTAAACAAAAGCATTGCCCAAAAGGGGATGATAGGCGATGGCGTTCGGGCAACACCTCTTGTTTTTGAGCTTGATTCTAAAAGGGGCGGGCGACTCTATTTGAGCCGATACTGGGATTTTCAACAGCGGTTGATAAATCAATTGAAACAACGGGCCGGATCGAAATTCGATGATGTTCATCAGAAAGCGCTTGAAAAAGGGTTGAATCGTCTTTTTCCCCAGCCAGATTTTACGATAGCACCGGATTTACAGCGTTTGGCCGCTCAAAAAGCGATTCAAAACCGTATTACAATCATCTCCGGCGGACCGGGAACAGGTAAAACCGCCACAGTCGCCAAAATCATCGCTTTGTTAATAGAGCAGTATAAAATTACGCAACGCGGTGTTCCTCGAATTTTTATGGCCGCGCCGACCGGTAAAGCGGCCGCTCGATTAGGTGATTCCGTTCAAAAGGTCAAAGCGCTTTCCGGGAGTATGCCATTTGATTGTGATGATGATGTCTTAGCTCTGATTCCCACCCAAGCATCAACGCTTCATCGTTTGTTAGGCGTAATTCGGGATGCTCCTTCGCGGTTTCGACATCATGCCGGCAATCCGCTTCCGGCTGACATGATTATCGTGGATGAGGCGTCCATGATATCGTTACCCCTGATGACTAAACTGGTCGAAGCCGCACCTAAGCAAGCTCATTTGATTCTTCTGGGTGATCAGGACCAATTGGCATCCGTAGAAGTGGGGGCTATCCTGGGAGATATTTGCCGTGTTAAGATGAAAGATGATAACCTGCTTACATCGTGCATTATCCGTTTGAAACATAATTATCGTTCCGGCGCTGATATTGATTATTTGGCCAAAGCCATTAATGCGGGGGATGCCGATTTAGTAATGACTGTATGTAAAAGCGCTAAATGGCCGGCTGTCAATCTGATTGAACCTCCGGAAATGGGGTCTTATGACTATCTTATTGAATCTGGAATGGGGCGCTATTATGACGCTTATGTCCATGAACCCAAACCGGTGCAGCGGATGAATTTTTTTAACCGCTTCAGGATATTATGTGCCCTTAAAGAAGGTCCGTCCGGCGTAGGGTCGGTCAATCTGGCAGTGGAACGGATTCTGCAAAAACGCACTCGGCTTGCTCCGAATAGAGAATGGTACGACGGACGTCCTGTGATGATCACCCGTAATAACTACCAACTCGGTCTGTTTAACGGTGACATTGGGATTTTAATGCAAAAAATGCCCGATGCACCGGATTCATCTTTACATGCTGTTTTTATAGATGAACACGGTGTTATGCGGCGCTTTGCTCCGTCCCGACTCCGCTGCCTTGAAACTGTTTTTGCGATGACCATTCATAAGAGCCAGGGATCGGAGTTTGATCACATTATGGTGATCCTGCCACCCTGGCCATCGCCGATTGTAACGCGTGAATTATTGTATACGGCGATAACCAGGGCGCGTCTGAGTGTATCCGTGATAGCGAAAGAAGAGGTGCTGCGAACGGCTGTTCTTACGCCGGTGCAACGAGCCTCCGGTTTGACTGAAATGCTTGAACGATAAAGCCGAACGTTCAACATTGAACATTGAATAAGGAAATGGGATTTAAATTGCTCATTGTCGGTGTTGAGTGGGAGATGCACTATGAAAAAAGGTGTGAACACGTAGGGTGCGCAAAATTTTTCGACCTGTGCAATTGAAATCAAATATTCCTCTTTAGCTCCGTAGGAGCGGCATATTTGTAGAATCATCAGATTAATATGCAGTCAGAGTCCCATCGGGACGGCATATTTGTAATGTAATTGTGCATATTCAGTTATGCTGAAACAAATATGCCGTCCCGATGGGACTCTGACCGAATCGGAACAGAATTTTACTACCAATATACCGCTCCTACGGAGCTTTTAAGGAATACTATATTTCAACCGCACAGGTTGAAATTTTTCGGATACTGTGCCAATTGTTTTTCAAGAGGCTTGAACGAAAAATATTGCGCGCCACTTTTTGAAGGAGTGCTGAACTTACAGTTTAGCCCCGTCGAGCGCAGAATGCTAAACTTGAAGTTCTTCAGCACTCCTTCGAATTTATTAACCGGTTTACGCAATTTTTTGAGCGATAGCGACGAACGTTTTGGTCACTTCGGAATCAGGATAAGCTTCCTGGAAAGAGTGTCCCGTATCACCACAGGCGACCACCCGATGGTCAAAGGGAATCCTTCCAAGAAAAGGGATTCCGGCAGTAATCGCTGTTTTTTCTCCGCCACCGGATCCGAACAGTTCAATGGCTTCGCCACAATGCGGGCATACCGCACCACTCATGTTTTCTATCAGACCTTTAATTTCCATTTTAACAGTTCTGCAAAAACTGATTGATTTGCGAACATCCGCCAGGGAAACTTCCTGCGGTGTCGTAACGATAATCGCCTGCGCGTCAGGTATGGTTTGCGCTACGGTTAAGGGTTCATCACCAGTGCCGGGGGGGGAATCAATAATCAGATAATCAAGTGCGCCCCATTCCACATCTCCGATAAATTGCTGAATCGCTGAATATTTGATGGGTCCGCGCCAGATAATGGCATCATCTTTATTTTGGGATAAGGATTCAATCGAAACGGCTTTTAAATTGTCCGAATAACTCATGGGAATAAGTTTTTTCCGGTCGTTAACAGTCAGCATGCCGCTAAGCCCTAACATCCTCGGAATATCCGGACCGTGCAAATCCACATCCATTATGCCAATGTTAAACCCCTGATTAGCGAGTGCAAGGGACAAATTAACCGATGTGCTGGTTTTTCCGACACCGCCCTTGCCGCTCATAACAATATATTTATGTTTAATTTTGTTTAACGATTCTGTAACGGCAACGTCTTTGGTATTCTGTGCGTTCGCTTGACCTGTCGGTCGCTTATCCATGTTAAAATCATTCATCTTAATATTCTGATTTCCTTTTTCAGTTTAATTGTTAAAGCAGTGCTATTGCACCTTTTCATATTTTTCAAGCAAATCGCGCGCATTCTCAATATCCTTGCGGGCCTTGGCGTGTTCAGGATTCAACAATAACGTTTGCTCCCATTCTTCAATCGCCTTGTTTAATTCTTCATTTAAAAATTGCTTTACGCCTCGGCGATAATGCTCTTCGGCTTCTTGCATCATCTGTTTTTTTACATCATTGACAGCCTCCTGCGCTCCTTCGAAATCAGCATCTACTTCATTAAACATATTTAATGATTCGGCATACTTTTTTTTAAGCATCAACTCTTTACCCATGAATAAATAAGCCTGATTTTTTAATTTGAGTGCTTCACTGTTCGAAGGATCATTTTCCAAAATAGTCTGGGTAATCGGCAATACTTTGGGATAATTTTTGGCCGTGAAATAGTTTCGAGCATTGGTCAGTTCATTTTCAATGTCGATAATCGGGTTAAGGCTAATCTCTTGGTCAGGCAAATCAGATTCTTCCGTCCCTGTCTCATCCGATGGTTCTTGTTTGATTTTGGGTGTTGCTTTCAGAATATTGTCCAAACGCGGAATTTTTAAAATAGCACCGGATCGCGGCTTTTTTTTAAATGCAAGTTTATTCACACTGGCGATCAGAAATCCTTTGTCAGGATCTTTATAAACTTTATCGGCAATTCGATTATAGGTGTCGCCTTGCCTCACTTGATAGCTGCTATAAACGGAGCGAATGAACTTGTTTTGCAAGTAATTCAGCGCTTGTTTGTGTTCAGGATCATGGCGTAAGGCAATCATAAATTCTTTTCTTGCATTTTTAAAGTGACGCTTTTTATAATAGGTTACGCCTTTTTTAAAGTGTGTCCTGGCAAAGCTTTTGCTGATCGCTGCCACAAGCGCGACCTTTCCTTTGCTTTTGGCATCGGAAGGGTCTATGCTCGCTGTAATTCTCCAATAATCCAGCGCTTTGGTCAAATTGCGTTTTTTTTCATACTCAAGCGCTTTATTTTTATAAGCCGATGAAGAGATCGGTTCTACCACAGTCGTCGGCTTGGATTTTTCAACGCCGGCGCAACCTGCCAACATTAGCGCTACAGTGATCTGGATGGGAATGGTTCGTGCAATTAATTTCTTCATCATAACCCCTCTTTAACAAACGTATTCAAATTTTTTCTGAACGTCTTTAAATCATAGTTGCCATAAATCATGGCGCGTTTGACCTTAAAGTTATCAGTGAAAAAAGGATTGCTGCCTCGTCTGACCGTGAGGCCTCCTCGAAAGCCGTGTTTTTTTAATAGGGCAATAACAAGATCATTCGATTTGCCATAGGGATAGGCCATGAACACCGGTGTATAAGCGATTTTATCACGGATAATTTTCTGCGCCCAGGTTATCTCTTTCTCTATTCGCGACACATACGCTTTAAAATTTTCATCTGGCAATAATTTGGACATATCACGATGCGTCCGTGACTGGCTTTGAATATCGAATCCGTTTTTAGCCAATTCCTTAATTTGGTTCCAGCTCATCGCCTTTTTTGACCCGACAAGACCGGTATAGAGAAAAAATGTAGCCGGGTGACCCAATTTCTTTAAAATAGGATAGGCGATATCGAAAGCTGAACGGAAGCCATCGTCAATGGTGATTACCACGGATTTTTGAGGTATCTGGTCTTTAAAATCCAAAAAGTCATACAATTGTGAGAGTGTGATGACGGTATACCCATTTTGCTTCAAATAACTCATCTGAGCCTCAAACGCCGCCTGCGTCACCACCATTCGGTTAGCAGATTTTTTATTCATGGTGAAGCGATGGTATGACAGCACCGGGACCGTCTGATAGCCGGTATCGAACAGACCGCCTTTACTAAACGGTTTCAATGGGATAATGATCTCCTGCCCCGAATTTACAGAGCGAATATCATTGTATTCGGCTATCATCCAACCTTTTGTGCGATCATTTAAATATCGTTGCGCCAAAGTGGAAAGCGTGTCATTTTGTCCGGCTCGGACAACTTTAAAATCATTGGCAGCATAAGACGCCGAAACCAAGACAAAGATAAGAAGCCATGCAAAACACCACATTTTAAATAAAAACGGCCTTTTAACACATATAGAATTTCTTTTCATTGGTAATACTCCTTTAAACCGCTTCATTGTTTATATTTTTTATACCAAGGACTTTGTAAATTTTAACCGGTTCCGATTTGCCTTTCAATTCCTGGGGTGGAAGGGCTTCCACTGCGACTATATTATGAATCTGATCATAAATTGCGCCGCTAATGATCACATCGCCGGGACCGGCCAAATTGCTCAGGCGTGAAGCCACATTCACACTGTCACCCACAACCGTATATTCAAGTTTTACTTGAGAACCGATATTCCCTGAAACCACGACGCCCGAGTTAAGGCCAATGCCGATCGAATTCAACAACCGGTTCTTGTTATCTGTACCCGCCTCTTTTAAAGCGACCTGTATATCTATGGCGGCTCTGACAGCTCTCTCAACATGATCTTTATGGTAAACCGGCACGCCGAAAACCCCTAAAACCGCATCACCGATAAATTTATCAATATAGCCGCCGTTATCCAGGATAGCGGCAGTTTGAATTTCAAAGCACTGATTGAGTTCTTCCACCAACTCTTCAGGTTCTTTTTCTTCGGCGTATTGAGTAAAGCCTCGGACATCTGTAAAAATAACTGTGGCTTCGCTACGGTTTCCTTTAAGCCATGTATTTTCCGGATTATTCATTATCATCTCAAGAACTTCGGAACCGACATATTTACCGAACGAATCCTGCATCAAGGATTTTACCCAAAGTTCATCACTCATTTTATTGAAAGCCGTAGCCAGGTTGCCCAACTCATCTTTACGAGAAAGGTCAACTTTATGGCCATAATTCCCCATACTGATTTCCCGGGTGGCCATAACCAACTTTAAAATCGGACGGGAAAACCAAAGTCCCAACCCCACGGTAATAACGATTCCGATCAGCACAAGAAATAATGTCATTCCGATAATACGCCAGCGTTCCTCTTTGATCACCTGTTCAATAAAGTTCAAAGATACGCCAACATGAACGTCTCCAAGTTTTTTATCCTTAAAAAGGATTGGACTGGTCAGATTCAATATGTGTTGATCGGGAGGTTTGGTATACTCAAAATGAGTGATGCCATTTTGCTGCTTTAAATTTTCTTTTTGCGGAAAGCCCTCAAAAGATGTGCCGATTTTGTCATTGTCGGTGTCTGCCAATACTTGATTTTTATTATCGACAATCGTGGCGTAAACCAGTCCTTCCACAGAGACAGCTTCATTGATCAGGGTGTTTAACCGTAGGATATTATTTTCTAACATCGGGATGCGAGCATCATTCGCAAAATAGCTCAAGCTCACTTTGCCGATGGTTTCCATTTGGTCTTTGAGTCGATTTTTTTGGCGAAGTAAAATACCGACGCTAAGCAACGCTACAACCAAGCATATGATAATTGTTGTTGCGATTGATAATTGCAACCAAATCATAATCTGTGGTTGTGGCAATTTTTTCATCAAAGATTGCCGTTTTTTTTCAATTCGCTCTTTAATATTATCTGCCAGTGACGTCACAGCAAGGCCATAATGCGTGTTAATCACTTTAACAATCTCCGCTTCCGAGGCATAACCTGATTCTACAAGAAGCTGACCAATACGAGCCGGCTTGCCAATTTGATTGATCTGTTTTTTCTGAGCTTCCAGCGCCAGTTGCAACTGATCTTTGGTAATAACCTGATTTTGAATTAAGACTTCACCCAGACGCATATGTGTCTTTCCGGATGAGCGATCTAACATGGCCTGAATTTTAGCTAACAGACCCGGTTTTTTCCCGTTTTCAACTTCAGCATTCATTGATGGTATCCTTATTTTTATATGAAAATTCCGCCTTTTTATTCATAAGCTTCCGCAATGGAAGGTGCTGCTAGCGGCTTTCCTTTTTCTTTGGACTCGTCTGGCGTGGGAGGTGTGCAGAAATGATCATGCGTTAAATAATGTATCTTTGGAAACAGCCTTTAAATAGGCCTAAAACACAATATGTTGTGGATATGTATTCCCTGAATGTCCACATGCTGTCATTCAAAATGGTATTATCTGATTGTAAACGAAACTCTTAATTACGAATCGAACATCTGCTTTGCCATTAAAAAATTATTTATAGCACAATGAGACAGGAATGAAAACCTTTATTTATAATTCGGACAAAAGCAATTAGTTTAGCACTCCCGGGTAAAGTGTCAACTACTTTCGGGGTAAAATGAAGGATGCCTGTTTTTTTTACTGATATAACCGTTCTAAAAGCATGCTCGGAAAATATAATTTCATTGCCAATAGACTTCAATTTTGATAGGAATTATATTTAGGCTAACAGGATATCAGCCTAAAACTGGGGCATCCTTCATTTGTCGGTTAACAATTAGGTAGTCATAAAGAAGTGCAAACCACGAATGAACACCAATAAACACTAATAAAAATAAATCATTCGTGTTCATTAGCAGTTCATCAATTGCTGCACTCCTTTAAAAGTGTAAGCTACTTTTAGCCTGATATGAAGGATGCCAAACTGGCATAATGATTCGCCTTCATCGTTCAATTATTTGGGGAATGGGGCGACAATGTTAAAAGGATGCAATGATAATATGAGATAGAGCCTCTGAGGCTACCGGAGACAATAATGGAAGAACTTCAGATACCTAAAGTAGAAGATGTTATCGCTAAAAAAATTGTAAGATATTATGGCTATTTTGAAGAAAATTTTTTAAAATCAATTGCTAAGAAATCAGCCAAGTTGGTAATTGGTGAATATTTTGGGGATATATGCGCTGATATGTTTGAAATTCTTTCTCCCGAAGAGATGGAGGAATGGGTTTTAGAGGAGCTAAACCGGGATTTTGACGAAAAAGTGGTTGGTGCCGTGGAGCGTTTTTATCCTGATTTGAGCGGTAATGAATTGGATGCCAAGCTGATGCAACTCGAGAAAATGTATGTCCGTGAACATCAGGAGCAACTTATAGCCACGACCAAAGTTGCGATAAAAGAATTGCGCAACCGAGTCAGAGCTTTGCGTAAAGATGTAAACCTGTTAAGACGCAAATACACGCTTTAAGGAATGGGGGACGAAATAACTTACCTATTTGCATTCTGGAATGGGGAAGTTAT
>JAOZRC010000663.1 GCA_029940345.1 Desulfobacterales bacterium | reverse complement strand
CCTCGCTCTCACACTTTTTCGCTTCGATCACGACTTTCCAAACAGGCTCTAAGTTATTTTTCAGACTCGTCGTATTCATGCAACTTGATAAATCAGTGGTCGACAACGAGGAACCGGTATTGGTTTTCCATTCGCACGCGCTGCTTCAATCCAAGCAATTTTTGCCTGTAATACCTCCCGTAAAGCTTTTTCCGATGTTGAGCCGTAAGCGGAGCAATGTTTTAAATCGGGAATATCCGTAATGTAACCCTCATCAACTTCACTATAGAATATACTGACATGATAATCTTTCATTTCTCTGCCCATAATGATTCAGGGTTTGCATGAATCGTTTAAAAAATGGTTTGATATGGCCACGCGCCGGATTTCGGAAGTGCCCTCATAAATCGTAAACACAGACTGAAATTTTATGAATTATTCAAAAAATTTATTATGACCATTATTCCGTCGGATGTCAATGTTTGAAATGCAAAGCGTCAAGCCAAACGATTTTGCAATATCTTTCTCTTTTTTTTATCTTATGAACACAATAAAGTGTCAAGGAATGAGGACACGCTAACTTCCCGAATTGCAATTTGATTTTGCATTTCAGTTGGCCTACATATACGATTAAAAACAGTTTACACTTTTTCCGAAATAACATAATGTGATTTTGTAAATTGCGGCTATGTAAACTGATGCATGGCAGCCAAAACCCTTTTAAGACTGAATCGGGGGTTTTCGTCCAGCGATTATTGAATCGGTCATCTATTGCGCCATTCACTTTTATAGACGTTCAGATATTCAATGTCACTGCGTTATCGGTCAGAGATATAGTATGGTGTATGCCCGATCTTAGCTTTTGGCCTCCCTCTGGCCTTGTGACATTAATTATCTGAACGCCTACAGGCTCTTCAACCAAAAAGGAACTGATGGGAGATTTCATCGCTCTTGAACGCATGGTCTGGTTTGATAGCCATATTAAATCCGGCCAATTTCCCAACGCCACTAAGCTGGCGAATCATTTTGAAATATCAACCCGCACCGCCCGTCGGTGCATTGATTTCATGCGCGATCGCTTATGTGCACCCATAGAGTATAATCCATCTGCCAAAGGCTATTATTATAGGGATGATGCTTTTGAACTGCCCCATTTCCAGGTTTCCCAAGAAGAACTTCTCTCCATTCTATTAGCCCGTAGCCTGCTTTCCAAAACAGTCGGTGGACAGATCAGCCGCTCCATCGGTAAATTCAGTAAAAAACTCTTTGCCGAAATCAAGCGTATGGGCTTCAGTGAGGCCAAAATCGAACGGCATTTTTCAGCCATATATCCCGGTCATAGCCCAACGCATCCCGCCACATTCACAAAAACGGTCAAAGCCATGTTAAACTCAACCTTGCTCTCTTTCACTTACGAATCACCGGGTAGCAATCAAATCACACAAAGAATCGCGGAACCTCACCATTTGCAATATTACATGGCATCATGGGTGCTGACGGCAAGATGCCGCCTGCGCGGCCAATGGCGTAAATTTTTCCTGGCCCGCATGGCTAATGTCAAAATCACGAATGAAACCTTCACCCTCAGACCGGAATCGGAATGGCAAAATTTAGTGGATAAAACCTTCGGCATCTTCCAGGGGGAAATCGTCCGCTGGGTCGTTTTACACTTTTCGCCTTTCCGCTCGCGTTGGATTAAAAACGAAATATGGCATTCAAAACAACAGATTGAAGTACTAAAAGACGGTAGCCTGAAAATGCGCCTGCCGGTAACGGATTTCAGGGAAATCAAAATGAAAATTCTGCAATATGGCGCGGATGTGAGCGTGATCGCACCGGATGAACTGAAAGAAGAAATTGCACAGGAGATCAAGAAAATGGCTAGTTTGTATAAAATTTGATTTTTTTCAGACGTAGGACGCTATTTGTCATAGGTGGTGTGGTATAAGTAAATAAAGATACATTCAAAGCGTCGACAATCTTCCGAACAGGGATATGAAATATGAAACATAATGTGCGAACTGAACCGCCTTACTTTAAATACTGGGGCAAAGCTGCCAAAGACGGCTCTGATTATCACCTTTTGCCTTATCATTGTTTGGATGTTGCGGCAGTCGTAGCAGTGTGGTGGGATATGAGTCCCTATATAAAAAAGGTATTTTGCAAAAATTCGGATGTAAGTTATGACAAAGCACGCGCTTGGGTTCTCTTTTTTGTCGCTCTGCATGACATCGGCAAATTTGATGTTCGCTTTCAAAGAAAATCCGCAAACACTTGGAGAATATTACAAAATCCGACTCTTCCCTCCTTTTTAAGCCCGGCTGACAGTAAAAAATATTATCATGGTCCGTCTGGGTTGTACTGGTTTTATGATGAGTTCGATGAATTTATCCTGCTTAAACCAAAAGAATCATCCGATTCTTATGATGATTTTTTTGAATGGGACGCATACGTCGATGACGACCCTGTCTGGCAGGTATGGAAGCCATGGATTGAAGCGGTAACCGGCCATCATGGCCATCTTGTCGCGGCAGAAAATGCGAACCCAACTCCATTGCCTTCTGATTGCCCTGTAAGTTATCAGCATCAAGACAAAGCGGCCCGCAAGAGCTGGCTAAATACATTGGAATTAATATTCCTGAAACCAGTAGATTTGACTCTTCGGGATACTCCGCCACTGCTATCTTCGATTACTTTTTTTGCTGGCTTTTGTTCTATTGCCGATTGGTTGGGGTCTTCTACTACTGAAACACATTTCATATATCATAATTCGCCATCTGATTTGACGGACTATTTCGAACAGAAGTGTAAAAAGGACGCGCAAGAAGTACTGGAACTTGCAGGCCTCATCGGAAAAATCAATAAATATGAAGGTGTAAATGCACTTTTAAAAAAATCTCACCGTCCAAGACAGATACAAACCGTTGTGGACGATCTGTCGATTTCGCCCGGATTGACTCTTATTGAGGCGCCCACAGGGTCAGGAAAAACCGAAGCCGCCTTGGCTTATGCCTGGCGTCTTTTGAATCAAGACCATGCTGAAAGCATCACTTTTGCGCTTCCGACACAGGCTACGGCCAATGCGATGTTAGGCCGCCTCAATAAACTGGCCGTCAAACTATTCAAACAACATCCCAATCTGCTGCTTGCCCACGGTAATGCCAGGTTCAATAAAAATTTTCTTAAATTGAAAGAGATAGACCAAACGGCTCAGGATGATGAAGATGAGGCGTGGGCGCAATGTGGCAACTGGCTCGCGCAAAGCCGCAAAAGAGCTTTTCTGGGTCAAATCGGCGTTTGCACGATTGATCAGGTGCTTATATCCGTATTGCCAGTAAAACACAGGTTTATCCGAGGATTCGGTGTGGGAAAAAGTGTGCTTATCATTGATGAAGTTCATGCTTATGACACCTATATGTACGGACTTCTGAAAGCTGTTTTT
>JAOZRC010000662.1 GCA_029940345.1 Desulfobacterales bacterium | reverse complement strand
TTAAAATCGTGATCCCTGGCGTTTGCGGGTTCATGCTTATCGGGGGCTTGCTTTTTTTTCAGGAAGCCTACCAATGGGACCTGCGCACTGTTTATGACCGCTTTTATTATTGGAAAGTCACCGCAATGATCTGGCTCAATCATCCGGTTTTGGGCGTCGGCGTTTCCTCTTTTCAAGATGCGTATCGTGAAATGGCGCAGTCCGGAACCCTATCCGGTTTTGTCGCGCCGGATGGCGAGGTGTTTCAATTGGCCGAAGTTTGCCATGCCCATAATCTGTTCCTGATGCTGCTGGCCTGCACCGGTCTTTTCGGGTCAGGCGTGTTTACATGGCTGCTTGTCAGTGCTATTCGTCCGTTGATCAATAATTGCGCTGGCTGGCGGATAGGACTTATCTCCTGGCCCATCGTTTTGCTGCTCATCGGTTTAACGGGATTTAATATCTTTCATTCCTGGTATCACGCCCTTTGGACATATCTCATGGTTCTGGCTTATTGTGCGAGCCAACCTTGTCAGATCGGGAAGGGCGCTAGGAGCGTTTAATCTTATGGTGTTATCAAGACCGCTTACTGTCGTTCAAATGTTGCCTGGCCTGGAGTCCGGAGGTGTGGAACGCGGCACTTTGGAGATCGGCAAATATCTGGCCTCGCAGGGATGCCGTTCCCTGGTAATTTCCGCAGGAGGCCGCATGACGCCACAATTGGAACGGGAAGGCAGCACTCATATCCGTTGGCGGGCCGGCGAAAAAACGCCCCGTTGCCTAGGTTCTTTTTTCCCTTTACGCCGGCTATTGCTGGATCTGAAAGTCGATATTTTGCATCTGCGCTCGCGTATGCCCGCCTGGCTCGGTTATATGGTTTGGAAAAGCCTTCCCGAGGCGCGACGTCCGGGATTGGTGACCACCTTTCACGGCTTCCATTCGGTAAATCAGTACAGCGCGATCATGGCCCGCGGAGAGAAAATAATCGCCGTTTCGAGAGCGATTGCCGACCACATCAAAACCCGGTATGGCGTTCCCGATGAACGTATCGTGCTTATCTACCGCGGATTTGATGAAACTCAGTTTAATCCGGAAACCGTGGCGCCCCAAAGAATTGAGCGTTTGAAACGTCAATGGAGATTAGATGATGATTCTCCGCCTGTGATCATGCTTCCGGGAAGATTCACCCGTTTAAAGGGGCATAAACTATTTTTAGAAAGTCTGGCGCAAATTAAACATCTTCCCTGGATAGCACTCTGTATTGGCGATCCAGACGAAAATCCTTCTTTGATTGCCAATCTGAAAAAGAAAGCGGCGAGCTTAAACCTTTTCAATCAGAACCCCCAACAGAGTCGTATTCGTTTCCCGGGTCATTGCGATGACATGCCGGCAGCGTTGATGCTTGCCGATGTTGTTGTTTCCACTTCGATCAAACCGGAAGCATGCAGCCGAATTCTATTAGAAGCTCAGGCGATGGGCAAACCGGTGATCGCCTCGGCGCATGGCGGCAGCCCTGAAACCGTATCTGATTATAAAACCGGCCGCCTGTTTCCGCCCGGGAATGCCACCAAACTTGCGGAAGCGTTAAAACCGCCCCTTTCTGATCCGCAATTAAGAGAACAATGGGGACGTAACGGACGTGAATGGGTGCGGGAGCGTTTCACCATCAGCCGGTTATGCCGCAAAACGTTAGATGTTTATAACGAGTTAGCGGGATTTCGCATTCCGCCTTCTTGAACAAGCAAAATCCAAATTGCATCAATGCTATTCAACTCCTTTGCCTATCTTTTTCTTTTCCTGCCATTCGTCCTTTACGTTTATTATACGCTAAACCGATACCGATTGGTATTGGCTTCGCGTAGCTGGCTGGCAGGCGCATCCCTCTTTTTCTACGGCTATTGGAATCCGATCTATCTTCCTCTTATTTTAGGTTCGATTACGGTCAATTTTATAATCGGAAAGTCATTGGGAGGAAAACAGCCGGGTCTGATAAGGCGTAAAACCCTGTTGATCGGGGGTGTCTTTTTCAATCTGAGCTTATTGGGCTTTTTCAAATACACCGACTTTTTGATTACCAATGTGAACCAGCTCAATGGTGCAGACTTTCAAACACTCAATTTAGTGCTTCCGTTGGCCATCAGCTTTTTTACCTTCCAGCAGATTGCCTATATAGTCGATAGCTATCATAACCAGGGCAACGAATCCGATTTTATCAATTATGCGCTTTTTGTCACCTTTTTCCCCCAACTGATCGCCGGCCCGATTGTTCATCACCGGGAGATGACACCCCAATTTAAACGACTTAAAAACGGGCGAATCAACTGGGAAAATCTTTCCCGCGGGTTTTATCTGTTTTGCATGGGATTATTCAAAAAAACGATTATTGCCGATAGTCTCGCGGTATGGGCGAATTACGGCTTCAGCCACCCTCTGACACTGAATTTTGCCGAGGCCTGGATGACCTCCTTAAGCTATACCTTGCAATTGTACTTCGATTTCAGCGGCTACACCGATATGGCTGTGGGAGCAGCCCTGATGCTGAATATTAAGCTGCCCTTAAACTTCGATTCGCCCTACAAAGCGTTGAATATTCGTGATTTCTGGCGGCGCTGGCATATTACTTTAGGCCGTTTTTTACGCCAATATTTATATATACCGCTGGGCGGGAACCGCAAGGGGGACTTTCACACGCAACGCAATCTTCTGATTACATTTCTGCTTGGCGGTGTCTGGCATGGCGCCGGTTGGACATTTGTGGTATGGGGTGCGTTGCATGGTATCGGCACTTTGATTCACAGGCAATGGCAAAAAATGCCCCCTGTTATATCAAATTTGGTCACGCCGCCGATAATCGCCTGGCTGCTCACCTTCAATTTTATCAATGCCTGTTGGGTGATTTTCAGGGCGGCGAATCTCACAGACGCCTATCTTATTTTGAAAACAATGGTTCCGTCAGGCTATTTTTCATCTCTGGACGATGGCTGGCATTGGCCTGAATTTAATCTGGGAACGCTGTTTGCAGGCGAAGCCGGTGCAACTAAACTCATCCTGACAGTGGTGCTGGGTCTGCTTATTTGTATTTTCAGCCCGAATTCCATCACATTACACAAACGGCTGACACCCAAATTAGCTTACGCTATCTATATTACGATAATTCTCTGCATCAGTTTGGTAACAATGTTTTATTTAAAAACGCCGTCTGAATTTTTATATTTTCAGTTTTAATGTTTTCTGTTTGATAAAGCAAAATCCAGCCCATGCGGCATCCCTTATATGGTAAATCAATTATAATGGGCGGTACCATTACCATACACGCGGGTCGAGCGATGAATTCAATAGGAAAGCATACAGGCCTCGCACTGGTTAGCTTTTCATTATGCGTTTAATAAAATAGCGAGCTGATAAATATGATTGAAAAATCAGGCATCCTTCATAAGACAGCTAAAGTA
>JAOZRC010000661.1 GCA_029940345.1 Desulfobacterales bacterium | reverse complement strand
TCTGTGGGGGGAGCGTCTGGTGACAGATGCTTCTACCCGGAAGCGGACGGGCTACTGCAGCTTTTTTACAACTGTTGCGCTGTGCGGTGTTCAGTGCTTTAAATAACTGTCACGCAGTGACCCGCCCGCCGCTTAACTCAGTCGTTAGCAACAATATGTAAAGGTATATTACATGCAAAAAGAAAATCTTTTCGAACCACTATATCAGTCTATTTTTCCTATTGTTTATTATGATGAAAAAAATTTTGTCCATATGGTAGGTTCATCCATACTGATTGAAAACCATAATGCCCCTTATCTGGTGACAGCGGCTCATACATTGAGAGACATCGGAAGCAAATATCTTTTGTATATTTTGCTATCTAAAAAGGCAGTCTTATTACCTGGACCAGTGTTTATAACTGATTTACCAGATAAAAATAATCCTCTCGACCTTGATATCGCAGTATTCCCTCTTAAAGAACAACTAGAGTTATCAGAGCATCTTTTAGGGTCTAAAACTATTTCTTTGGCGGAATTTGACGAGTCAATTGATTATGCAAGAGATCATTATTATATCTTTGGTTATCCTTGGAGAAAGTCAAGGTATTTACGAGATAGTAAAGAAATAAAAATAAAACCGTTAAGTTACTCCACTAATTATTTAACAGACATTTTTTTATATGAAAAATATAATAGGACTAAAAAAACGCATATCCTTGTCCAATACATACAAAAAAATACTAAGGATGCTTTGGGGAAAAGCAGACTCGCCCCAATGCCTCATGGGATAAGTGGTGGTCCTTTATTCAGGTTATTAGTTGATAAAAAAGATCAGTGGATAGTTCTCATATTTGAAGGCTTATTAACTGATTGGAAAGATAAAAAAGTAATAATTGCAACGAAAAAATCACAAATCAAATCGTTTATTGAAACCATTAAGGGTACCGGCAAAAAGCCGCTGTGCCTTATGCTTGACGTTAGAAAGGAGTGCTACCATGGTTGAGAGTATAGAGCACTTGAATGACATTGTGAACACGATAATTAAGGGATTGGACAAACTGCCTGCATCACTAGGTGCCGGGTTGAAGAAGGATTTTGCCATGTTGAAGGAACTCGTTCTTGAATCACGCCCCCCGCGCATTGTCATACTTGGCCGACGAGGCGCTGGGAAGTCTTCGCTGGTCAATGCCATATTCGGAACTCGTGTCGCCTCGGTGGGCTCGGTCATATCCGAAACAGGGGCACCAGCTTGGCACCACTATGACAGTCCATCTGGCTCTTTGCATGTCCTTGATACGCGCGGCCTCGGTGACCTGACAAAGCCCGAGTCTGCCAACTTTGATGATGCGTTGGAAGATATCAAATTCGCTGTGGACGAAACAATGCCGGATGCAATTTTGTTTCTGTGCAAGGCAAAGGACGTTGATGCGCGGATATCCGAAGACATCAATAACGTCTCCGATATCCGTGCCTTCATCAAAGAGAAACACGACTACGATATTCCTGTGGTTGCTACTGTGACCCAAGTGGACGAACTTGATCCTAAGCGTGAGGACCCTCCCTACCAATCAATAACCAAGCAAAAGAATATTAAAGAATCGGTTGCTGTCATCTCGAAGGCTCTCCACTGTGCGGATATTCCCCTGACCAAAGTTATACCGGTTTCCGCCTATGCGGAATATGAAGGAAATGTACGGACTTATGATAACTTTTGGAACATTGACGTACTTGTTGAATATATGATCAATGTTTTACCTACATGCACGCACTTGACGCTTGCGAGACTGTCGAAGATCAAAAAGCTTCAGCGCAAGACAGCCAGGATACTCATTAAAAACTCAGCAGCAATTTGCGCTGGTCTGGCAGCTACTCCCATACCTGTCGCGGACATAATCCCGATAACTATGACGCAAATTACGATGACTATGGGTATTGGCTTCATATCAGGCAGAGAACTTTCAAGGCAAACTGCCCTTGAGTTTCTCTCCGCGATAGGAGTTAATATTTCACTTGGCGTTGGATTTCGGGAATTGGCCAGAGCACTTGTCAAGTGGATTGTACCTGTTGGCGGGCTTGTGATTTCTGCTGCCGTAGCCCACTCTGGGACACACGCAATTGGCGAGTCTGCGATTGCGTACTTTATCTATAAAAAGTCAGAAGAAGAAGCCAAACGAATCCACGACGAAGAGAAGAAGAAACACAAAGAGGAGTACGAGGCAGAAATCAAGTAGTGATAGGATACAATTCTCTGTGCGGCCTCACCATATTGCTCCAATTGCTAACCAATCGTTCAAGCGGACGGGCTGCTACAGTGCATTTTACAACTTCAGTGCTTTGCGGCGTTCAGTGCTTTTAACAACTATCATGCGGTGAGCCGCCCGCCGCTTAACTCAGTCGTTATATTTTTTGAAATATGAGAGGAGTTAACTCATGGAAGTAAGAGATAGAGTAGATTTAGGAGATGGACATTTAATTGAAATTGGTGATGCAACATGGGATGCTAGTCAAACCTCTATACGCAACAGATGTCCTACATCAACAGGCGGATTTAGCCCCAGAAGTTCAAGTGAAATACCGATAGGAGATATTGAACCTCTCGCTATTGCGTTGGCTAACAGAGATTTACTTGATATTTCCACATGCGCCAGGATATTAGAGGCGTTAGCTTCATCAATAGTTCGTCGTATACAAAATTAAAAATAACAGCGTAGTTAAATATCTCCGCTCAGACTATGTTTTTCTATGAAGGTGATAAAATGTATGCAGTTGAGTTCCGAACAAAAATAAAAGACGGAGTTATTGAAATCCCTGAAAAATATAGAAAAAAAATGAAATACAATGTTAAAGTCATATTGATGACCGAAAACACCTCTGACACAACTTCCGATATGATTGAGAAACTTCTGGAATCCCCTCTGAAATTACCTGATTTCAGACCGTTCAAAAGAGAGGAGATATATGACCGAACCTGATAAAAAAGATAAGATTTGCCTTATTGACTCAAACATATGGCTGTATGCTTTCATAGAGACGCAGAATGCCGTTAAGTCGGGTATCGCAAAGTCGGTTATTCAAAACAAGGACATTTCAATCACGGTCAGCACTCAGATAATAAACGAGGTTTGCGTTAATCTTATCAGAAAGGCTCATTTTTCCGAAGAAAAAATAAGGGAACTGATTGAAAATTTCCACAACAAATATGATGTTATCGGAATTGATAGAGAAATTCTTCTCAAATCTTCCGAGATGAGGGAGCAACACAATTTTTCCTTTTGGGACAGCCTCATTTTTGTAAGTGCATTGTATGTCGATGCTGAAATCCTTTATTCCGAAGACATGCAGGATGGTTTTGCGATTGAAAAAACCAGAATAGTAAACCCTTTTAAATAAGAAATATAACAAATCGTTCATCGTGCCAAGATAAATCCAGGTTGATGGGAGCGGGCGCAA
>JAOZRC010000660.1 GCA_029940345.1 Desulfobacterales bacterium | reverse complement strand
CCTCGCTCTCACACTTTTTCGCTTCGATCACGACTTTCCAAACAGGCTCTAAGACGATCTTTAATGACCCAATGCTGGTCACTTTTAATGATGAAGACCATTCTGATTATGAAGAGCGATTTATCAGTATCGGAGTTTCTTCAAATAACAGACTTTTGCTTGTAGTTCACACTGAACAGGAACGAAATATTGGTATAATCCTGGTTCGAATCATTAGTTGTCGAAAGGCTACAAAACATGAACGAAGAACTTATGAAGAAAACTGAAAATCTTACGGGTTCTGACATGCGTCCCGGTTATGATTTCACTGGGAAAAAAGGGGTGCGCGGTAAATATTTCGAGGCCTACCGTAAAGGGCACACTGTCAGAATCTGCAAAGATGATGGCACAACCACAACTTTCTATTTTACCTTGGAGGACGGCGCTGTTATGCTCGAATCGGATGTACGTGAGTTTTTCCCGACATCCGAAGAGGTGAACAAAGCGCTACGTTCTCTGATTTCATTGATTCCAAGTGAACAACCACACTAAATCTGTTGTGTGTTGTGGTGAACGATGCTAACATCCGTCTGATGAGCATCGCCATTGAATCACCCTAAATCCGAAACTTGCAACGAAATGAAAGACAACCATGCCAGCAATCAAACCGCTTGTGGCTTTTGTGGGCCGGCCCAATGTGGGCAAATCCACGCTGTTTAATCGAATCACACGTACCAAAGACGCCTTGGTGGACAACATGCCCGGGGTGACGCGGGACCGGCATTATGGTGACGCCCAATGGGATGATGTCCAATTTACAGTAGTGGACACCGGCGGGTTTATTGATGATGAGGCTGACGATTTCGCCCAATCGATCCGCACCCAAGTATGCCAGGCGATTGAAGACGCCGATATCATTGTACTCGTACTGGATGGTAAAGGCGGCGTATCTCCGTATGACGACGCCCTGACAAATATTTTAAGGCCCGTTGCCAAACCGGTGTTTTATGTGGTCAATAAAATTGACAGTATTGAACAAGAATCTGCATTATACGATTTTTATCGACTGGGAGTGGATCATTTTTATCCTGTTTCCGCCGAACACCGTTACGGCTTAAACGATTTTTTAAGTGATTTGGCGGACGCCGTTACCGCTATCAACGCGGATTCGTTTGTTGATACCGATCAGGAGATGATTCGCATCGCCGTTATCGGGCACCCCAATGTCGGTAAATCGTCCCTTATTAATTGCATCCTGGGCGAAAATCGCTTGCTTGTCAGTCCCATTGCAGGCACAACGCGAGATACGATTGACACCGTCCTTCAACGGGATAACCGCATTTATCGCTTTATTGACACCGCCGGCATTCGCCGCAAAGCCAAGGTGAAAAAAAAGCTTGAGAAATTTTCGGTCATCAAAGCGTTGAAAAGCCTGAGTCGCTGTGATGTGGCGCTGATTGTTATTGATGCCCAGGAAGGCATCACAGAGCAGGACATCAGTATCGCCGGATATGCCTACGAACGCCGTTGCAGTTGTATTTTTTTAATCAACAAATGGGATTTGGTCAATAAGAAGGAAACATCCTCCCAGAAATACTATGATGATTTGAGGATGAAAGCCAAATTCCTTCCTTTTGCACCGATGTTGACCATTTCCGCGTTGACCGGACGCCGGGTGCCGCGTATTTTCAATGTGGTTAATGATGTGTATCCGCAATATTGCTCACGTATTACCACGGGTGAATTAAACCGCATTCTTAAACGCGCTGTCGATCTGACGACGCCGTCACTTCACAAGGGAAGACGGATTAAATTTTATTATGCCACTCAAATCACTTCCAAACCGCCGACAATTGTCATTTTTGTGAATTATCCGAAAGCCGTTCATTTTTCCTACAAACGCTACCTCATTAACCGGATACGTGAAGAAGCCAAGTTGGACAAAACGCCGATCCGGATTTTTTTCAGACAGCGAGGAAAACAACCGAAATGAAATCCGATTGTAACCGATTTCTATCCGAAATCCAAACCAATTGAACCATGGATTTATTTGAATATCAGGCCCGCCAAGAAGCGGAAACGTCCAAGCCATTGGCCGAACGAATGCGTCCTACGCATCTGGAACAATTTGTCGGGCAAAGCCACATTGTGGGCCACGGTACCCTAATCCGCAACGCGATTGAAAGCGATCGTATTTTTTCCATGATTTTCTGGGGGCCGCCGGGATGTGGCAAAACAACGCTGGCGCGGATCATCGCCAGCCAGACACACGCTCATTTTGTCCAGTTTTCAGCGGTGCTTGCCGGGATTAAACAAATTCGCGCTGTAATTGAGGAAGCCAAAAACAAGCGGAGTCTTAAACGCCAAAAGACAATTTTATTTGTTGATGAAATTCATCGGTTTAACAAAGCGCAGCAAGATGCGTTTCTTCAACATGTTGAAACCGGACTGATCACGCTGATCGGAGCGACAACGGAAAATCCCTCATTCGAGGTGATTCCGGCTTTAATTTCACGATGCCGCGTGATTACTTTAAAACCGTTATCATCCGAAAATATCCGTACAATTTTGGAACGCGCCTTGCGGGACCGGGATAACGGTCTGGGCGGCAGCAATTGCAAATTTACCGAAGAGGCAATGGTGTATCTTGCGGATATTGCGGATGGCGATGTGCGCACTGCGTTAAACGGTCTTGAGACCGCAGCCGCTTTGACAATCTCGGAAAGCATCCAGGCGGAAACACCGCATAAAACCGTTGAGATTACATTGGAAGCGGTAACAAGTGCTATGCAAAAAAAAGCGCTTATGTACGCTAAAAACGGTGAAGCGCATTTTAACCTTATCTCCGCTTTTCATAAAAGCATGCGCGGCAGCGATCCGGATGCTTCTATTTATTGGCTTACACGAATGTTAGCTTCCGGAGAAGACCCGTTTTATATCATTCGCCGGATGGTGCGTTTCGCCTCTGAGGATATTGGCAACGCCGATCCCCAGGCGCTTGATATTGCGCTGAATGCAATGGAAGCCTTTAAATTTTTAGGCTCCCCCGAAGGCGAACTCGCCATTGTGCAAGCGGCTGTTTATTTGGCCAGCGCGCCGAAAAGCAACAGCGTCTATATGGCTGACAAAGCGGTGCATAAGGAGATCAGCACAACCGGAGCACTGCCAGTTCCCCTGCATATCCGCAACGCACCCACCGCGTTGATGAAAGGTTTGGGATACGGGCGTGATTATAAATATGCCCATAATTTTGAGGATGCGTACACGCCGCAGGAATATTTGCCTGAAAAATTACAGGGGCGGAAGTACTACCATCCGGCAGACCGGGGGTATGAAAAAATAATCAAAATGTATCTTGAAAAACTGGCTACCAACATAAGCCGGGACAATAAATGTAGTCCTAGGTTGGGTTGAGGAACGAAACCTGACTAATTCAGGCTGATGTCAGGTTTCGTT
>JAOZRC010000659.1 GCA_029940345.1 Desulfobacterales bacterium | reverse complement strand
GTTTCTTCGGGACTCAGCACACGCGGCAGGGTTGCCAACACCATCAGCGGTTTGCGCACCGGCACGGCCTGTTCAGCATCTCCGAAAGCGCCGTTCAGTCCGGCAACGACCATGATGCGCACCGAACCGACATATTGGGGGAAATCAATTGTGTGGACGTCTTCATCATCAGGCGCCAATTCAAACGGCCCTAAAAATTTCACCATGGGCGGAAAACGGTGCGCCTTTTTCTTGCCTTTTTTGCCAAAAGCCGCATCACCGCCAATTGCCAGCAAGCGATCCAGGGCGCCGCCATAAGCGCCCGCCACCATGTTGTAAAGGTCCCAGGTTTTGACGCCTAAGGCCTCGCGCTGGTAAAAATACCCCCAGGGGTCGGGGGTGCCAAAACGGGTCAGATCAAGCAGGCCTTCATCCACAATCGCCAACGTGTAAGTCATGGCCTTGCCGGAAGTTTCCCGAATTTTTATCACACCCGGTTCTTCAGGTGCAAAAGATTCCGGGGCTTCGATTTGCGGTTCAAGGCGCGTGGCCGGATTTTCAATTTTAAGCGGAATAACGCCATACATCCGAATCGGCAGATCATTACCGGTCTGCTGATGGGGCTGTAAAAAAGTGACATGGGCGTATACATTGGGAGCCATTTCAGGCGTAGCGGTGAAGGTATAGCTCGCTGCATTTTCCTGGGCTTCGACCCAGGCGGTGTGCAGAATTTTGCTTCCTGATTCGATGCTCACCAAACCGCGTCCCTTTTTGCCTGTGGGAATGGTCAGGGTAACGGTTTCCCCCACATTATAGGATTTTTTATCGGCTGAAAAAGTCAGAACCGCTGCGCCGCCGGGAATGTCCGCACCCGCTCTGCCGGCCCAACCCGGCCAGTCGATATAGACAATTTTACCGGCCGCGTGCTTGCCATTCAGGTCTTTCACCCGGATAAAATAGCGCCCCCATTGGGGATATTTAATTTCAAATTGCCACTCACCGGCACCATTGACAATATCCGCTTTGCCGGTCTGAATCGCACGGAAGGAAGTCTGCCCCACATAGTCGGCCAGCGAATCTTTGCCTTTTTCCCACCACCAGCGCCATTTGATTTTATACAGTTTCACTTCCACCTTGCCCTTAGCAACCGGCTGGCCGTTGACATCCAGCAGAGCGATGCGCACCGTGTGTTTCGTATCGGTCAATAGCATTCCGCGCGCTTTGTCGCCCGGCGGTGTACGCAGACCGACATACTGTTTATAAGGGTGGTACGGCATTTTGAAACGATCCGTGCTGAAAGCGCCGCCGGCTTCAAATACGCGTGTGCGGAAATGCGCCGTCAGCATTCCTGGTGAAAGATTTTTGGTGCTTACTTTGGCAGTAATTGCAGCTTCGCCTTTACCATCCAGTTCGCCCTCAAAAAGAGTTTGTTTTTCAGTCGTGTAATGGCGCAGCGGATCATCAAAGCAGTACTCATCATATTTTGTAAATTGCGTGGTGCGCGCCGCCGTCAACGCCAGATTCATATCCGCTTTGAGATTTTTAGCAATCGCACCATGCAACCAACGGGAAGACAACTGCAAGTTGATGGCGCCATCAGACAGGGATTTGACATCCGGCCCGAAATCCAACTTGATCTTCAATCGGTTGGGCATCACGGTTTCAATTTTCAGCGTTTGGGTGAATTTAGCGCCGCCGACTTTCACCTGCGCCGTATAATTGCCGGTAATCGCATCTGGCTTGGTTTTCGTTTTAAAACTGTAAAAGCCGTTGATTCCCTGGGTGCGTTTGATTCGTTGCACTAATTTGCCTTTGGGGTTGCGTAACTCGAACAGCACCGGATGATTTTCGGGAAGGCGCTTGTCTTCATCAAATAAGATAAAGGTGAGGTAAATCAGGTCGCCGGGACGCCATACACCGCGTTCGCCATACAGAAAACCCTTCAGGCCCTTTTTAATAGTTTGACCGGACACATCGAAATGACTCACCGACAAGGCCGAACCGTTATCCAACTTCAGGTAACCGGTTTGGCCGTTGTGTTGGGCCATTAACAAAAACGGTTGGCGCGCGCAATTCAGCCGGGCGCTGCCATCCGCATCGGTAACGCCTTGGGCCATCATCTGCTGTTGATAATCCAGAAGCGTTAAATTGACATTGGCAAGCGGCGCCGCGGTTTTCATATCAGTAGCAAAAACAAAGACCTGATCGTCACTGCCTTTTTTGGCAATCAGGCCGATATCGGAAATCAGCACATTGCGTTGCGCAGCGTTACGATCATCCGCATAATACGCCGGATTGCAGGGATTTTTACGCTCACGCCATTGATACTGATCCTCTTGCTCATAAGAATCCCAGTAACTGCTCTCAATATCAGGTTCGGTATCGCCAGAGGATACCTGCGAGGCATCGTCAACTTCTGACCGGTCTTCATCGCTACATTGATAAATAATATGGCGGCGTTTAAAAGAAAGTTTAAGCCGGTATAAGCCGGAGCCGTTTTTTTGAATTAAGGGCGTCAAATCAAGACGACGGCGCACCCATTGGTTTTTTTCGGCCGGTTTTTCTTCCAGCGGGATAATTTTTTGCCAGATCACCCGGCCCACCTGATACATCTCATATTGGCCGCCTATATTGTTGTCCTGAAAAAATTGGGCCGCCGTATTATCGAAAATGCGTATGGCTTCCACTTTAACCGCCCGCAAATTGACCGTTTCAAAAGGAACCGTCTGGCCAAACGTAGTGGGCACAATCACACCTTTGCCAACCAGGCGCACTTTTGGTTTGCGGGTTTCAAATTTTACATGCAGGGTTTTACGCTTTTGTAAGTGCTGGTTACGCAAGCTTCGGACGGCCGTTGTTACTGTGACAACTTCCTTTGTGTGCCAGGCCGATGTGGAATAGACCTTTACAATACTGCCTTCTGCTGCAAAGCGCAGATCATCTTTATTCTTCACCCGGATCAGGCCGCGCAGTTCTTGGGTTTTATCCAAGGCATCGGAAAACCGAATTTCAATATGGCGGGTGGGACCGTAAATTGCACGGGCTTTGAGTACCTCGAATGGTTTTATTGACGGCACGGCGATCTTCTTTTCACCTTTTTGGGAAACGCCGATACTTGCACCGTCCCACTGCAAAATAAACTCGGAGGGAGTATCATCTTTGAGGATATTGTCAACTGTGAAGCGATGCTCACGGCGATCCGGGGAATGGCTCCAGCGGATATTCAGTTCCGCATCAAGATGAAGGGCATGTAACATTTTCACGACATTCAGCCCGTCTTCGGCATCCGCGGTGGTTACCATACCCGTTAAGCGCATTTTCCTTCCTTTTTGCGGATCAGTGCCTTGCAGACCATCGACAGACACTTCAAACGCCTGCTTGATCACTGTGAAATCAAAGGAAAAAACGGAACCACGAATGAACACGAATGAACACGAATAATGGGTTCCGCGGGGGAGCGGTT
>JAOZRC010000658.1 GCA_029940345.1 Desulfobacterales bacterium | reverse complement strand
GCCCTTTCAGGGCTGATATCACAACATATTATGACCCAGAGCGTTGCTCTGGGCTATAGTAGTTCGCGCTTTCAGCGCTAACCGCACAGGTTGATTTATTTTGGGTTCTGATAAAGCAATAAAATGATAACTATTGATTGCATCGACACCATAAATCTCGTCGATTTCGGAGCTGGCAATGTATGCAAGCAGTCTCAGGAGGGCAATGTTGTGTGGTTGGAAGGAGGCATTGTGGGAAAAATCAGCAGATATTTAATCGTACTGACAGTTTTTATTATGGGTGGCTGCGCCACCCTGCCAGATAATTCTGACCGTAAGGAATCATTTGCCTACACCGATACGGCTGACACTGCTTTTGGGAAAAAGGTGTCTGGCATGGCTGCGGCGCATCCGGGAAAATCCGGCTTCTATTTGCTAAGTAACGGCCTGGACGCCTTTGTGGCCCGTGTCCTGCTGGCCCATATTGCCCAGCGCAGCATTGATGTGCAGTATTACCTGTATCACGACGATATGGTGGGCAGGCTGTTTACCCATCAATTGCTCAAAGCGGCCGATCGGGGCGTCAGAGTTCGGCTGCTGGTGGACGACATGGACCTGGCCGGCAGGGGCCTGGGAGCGGCGGTGTTGGACAGCCACCCCAACATGGAAGTGCGGCTTTTTAACCCATTCAGCCGAAAAACGAATCGGCTCTCCCAGTTCATCACCCGCATGGGGTCGGTGACGCGCCGCATGCACAACAAGTCCTTTACTGTGGATAACCAGGCCACTATTCTCGGCGGGCGCAATATCGGTAACGAATATTTTGACGCTGATCCGGGCCTGGCATTTGCGGATATGGACGTGCTGGCCGTCGGAACAGTGGCTCAAGATGTCTCTGCCACATTTGATAAATACTGGAACAGCAAACTGGCCTATCCCGCCACCGTGCTGAAAGGCAAGCCGCCGAAACCGGAAGAGATTGAATTGCTGCGCGGGCAACTGGACGAATTCGTCAAAGAGCAAGTCGATTCGGCTTACTTGCAGGCCTTGCGTAATTCCGATCTGGCACAAAATATCCGGGAAAACCGTGTTCGCTATGCATGGGGAGATGCACATGTCGTCTATGATCTGCCGGAAAAAATCCTTCACCATCCCGGCAAGACAGAATTCCATCTTGTTCCACAACTGGCGCCTTACATAGATAGCCTTAAAAAAGAGTTGATCATTTTTTCCCCCTATTTTGTCCCGGGTAAGTCAGGGACCGCCTTTCTGACCCAACTGGTCGAACGTGGCGTCCGGGTGCGTATCCTGACCAATTCCCTTTCATCCAACGATGTGGGCATCGTGCATTCCGGATATTCCAAATACCGCAAACCGCTCCTGCGCGCAGGGGTCGAGTTGTATGAGATGAACAAGAAGCTGACCCGGGAGCAGCGTAAAGAGAAAAAGGGCGCGGGCGGCTCGTCCAAGGCCAGCCTTCATGCCAAGTCCTTTGTTTTCGACCGCAAGTATATGTTCATCGGCTCTTTGAATCTTGATCCCCGCTCAATGATCCATAACACCGAGATCGGTGTTGTTTTGACATCAGAAGAGATTGCCAGAAAGATGGGAACTGATTTCGATAACAATATCAAACGGGCCGCTTTCCGGCTGGAACTGGTGAAGAACAGAAACGGGACCGAGAAAATATTGTGGCACGGATGGGTCGATGGCAAAGAAAAGACCTTTGATGTCGATCCTTACACTAGCTTCTGGAAACGGTTGGGAATCGGTTTCATGCGGTTACTGCCCATAGAATCACAACTTTAGCATCAGTTATGTTGTAGGGTGGGTGGAGCCTGGCTGAACCACCATTCGGCATTTTGGCGGCCATATTGGTGGATTCCGCCAAGCTCTGCCCACCCTACATATCAAATTACCAAAGTAGAACTAATAGCACAATTTCAAAATTTGGCACGACTAAAAGATAGGCTCACTCTAAAAAATGAAGGAGAAATTTAATGTCTGAAAAAAACAACCTTACCAAGAGAAACACCCTAGTTAATCAGTTAATCAGTTTTATTACCATTTGTTTTTTTATTATATGCCTTATGCAGCAGGTTCACCCCGTTTTTGCGCAGGCCGACTTTGAAACGCCTCCGATTTTACAGGCCAAATCTGTCCTCAAACCTGAAATTATTAAAGGAAAATACCACACCGTAGGTGAACAAGTTAAAAATAACGGATTGTTCAATCATTACACGGTTGAAACACCGTTTGGGAAATTCAATGCAAATTCAACCCGTTCCCTTAGGCAACTCGTTAATGAGATAAACGCCATCGCAATTATGGAAAAGGTTGAAACAGGAGACATTGCGACACAAGCAGTTAAACAATCTGGAGAAAATGTCGTTTCCGGAGTGAAAAATTTGTTTACTGATCCGGAAGGCGCCCTGGAAGGCGCCGCATCGGGCGCAAGCGGCCTTTTCAACAGGGCTAAAGAGACCATCGGAAAACGTGAAACCACCGATGCTGAAGACAGCAAGGTTAAGCAGCTTATCGGTATGTCTAAAGCAAAAGGACAGATTGCCAATAAATATGGAGTGAATGTTTATTCCCGCAATCAAAGGTTACAAGAAGAACTCAATCGGCTTGGCCAGGCCGACTATATCGGCGGGCTCGGTGTCGGTGTCGCCACAAGCTTTGTGCCCGGCGCAGGCGGCCTTTTGTTAAGCGCCTCCGGTGCCGCACGTCTGCTCCAAGAGGCCATCAACACAACGCCGGCGTCGGAACTCTGGGTGCAAAACAAGAAGAAACTGCTTGAGATGATGTCAGACGCCGACACCGTAAAGCTTTTTCTTAATAACCCGGTATTTTCCCCTGACTTGCAAACTGTGCTGGTAGCCGCCTTGGAAGCTCTTAAAGGCGTTGCCAACCGAGAACTTTTTATCAAGGTGGCTCTGCAGGCCAGTGATCCTGATATGGCCAAAACGATAACCGAAATCGCCGTGATGTCAGCCGGCTATCACAAACATATCGCACCCTTGAAAAGTTTTGCGCCCCTGGCTCGAATCACCCGCGCGTTGCGGGCCGACGGAACCGTCGTGATTTTATTGCCAACGGACTACATCGTTTGGAGCGAAAAAATCGCAGATGTAACCAACTCCCTCACTAATAATCAGAAAAAGTCAGAAAAAGCCGGTTTTGAACTATGGACGCTGGGTGCGTTAAGTAAGCGCGCTCAATCCGAAATGGAAACAATGGGCTGGAAAATTCATACAGATGCCGGCAGCCAACTGATTCGCCAAAAATGATCCGGGATCAACCAAAATTTCAGACTTTCAGATACTTTGTTTTAAAATTTGGCACAAGGCCAGGGTAAGGAGGCTGTATTATAATACGCCGATGACCGAGTAACGCCGTACTTAATTGTCTGAGAGCCTGTTTGAAAAGTCTTAAATCGGCTGCAAAAGCGTGAGAGCGGTTCT
>JAOZRC010000080.1 GCA_029940345.1 Desulfobacterales bacterium | reverse complement strand
TGACAGCAGCGCCCTGAAGGGGCGCGGTATGGTTAATCCCATCTGTTTCACATCCTGCGCCCCTTCAGGGCGCAAAAAAATATATTATCACTGACCTGGGGTTGAAACCCCAGGCTATATCACTTTGCCGCTCTGCGGCATAACCTCCCCCCAAATCCGTTATAATCAGAAAAAATAGTATCCTATTCAAAAGTTATGGTTAAATTAAGCTTTTTTTTAGCCCCAACGGAGCGGCATGTTTGTAGCAACAAACATGCCGTCCAGCCAGGGCTCTTTTTAAACACTTACCAAGTTGAAACGGCGATATTTTCCCCATATCGGAGTGGAAGATGCGTTTGGTCTGACTTTTTATTATATTTGCAATACTTTAGCATGTTGCTACGAAAATTTCAAGTACTAACCTAAACAAATTTGATATCTCGGCATCTTTCAAAATAGCCTGAAAGTATCTTGTTCAAATTTAATGGTATAGGTTTCAGTGTTCATCAGCAATACCCTGACATCTGAATCCTGAATCCTGAAACAATTATTTTAAAAATCACAAATTATGACCTTGCCGAGTATAAGTACTTGGACAAAAGTTTTATGGTATTTTTATTTCGATTGATTTTTTCAGAGGTAAATTACGCCTCTGCACACCGCATTCTTTCAGATTGTGGATCAGGGTTGCGCAATCTGAAAGAATACGGTACGAAAGTAGCTGTAATCGGAATAGAATTATATAAATATTTTTGGCATCCTTCATTTTCCGCCAAAACATAAGAACGGATCAATTCTTGGTTAAGTGTAAACTACTTTCGGTGTAAAATGAAGGGTGCCAATTTTTATTAAGGATTCGCCATGCAAGCCAAAATATTAAATGAATTACGCTCTATCGAACGCCAATTTCAGGTTAAGATTGTTTATGCGTGTGAATCGGGTAGTCGCGCTTGGGGGTTTCCATCCCAAACCAGCGATTATGATGTACGTTTTATCTATGCACATCCGTCTGACTGGTATCTGTCCATCTTTGAAAAACGGGATGTCATCGAAATGCCATTAGATAAGGTTCTGGATATCAATGGCTGGGATTTTCGTAAAATGCTGCGGCTTTTGTACAAAGGCAACACGCCGTTGCAGGAATGGCTCTGTTCGCCGATTGTCTATCGGACTTCAGATACGGTGATGTCGGCGGTGACAGATCTGGCTTACAAGGCATTCAGGCCCGAATCCGCCTGTCATCATTATCTTTCCATGGCCAAAAAGAAAACCCTGCAGATTCAATCCGGAACAGAAGCGCCTGTCAAAGCCTATCTTTACGCCCTGCGGCCCCTCTTGTGCTGCCGATGGATCATTGCCAATCAGACGCAGCCGCCCATGCGTATTGACGATTTATTGGCAAAATATCTTCCTCGCGGCGAATTGCGTCTTGCCATTGACCATCTTTTGGAAATCCGCCAACGCGGTGATGAAACCGATAGAATTGCCCTTATGCCGGTGCTGGATGAGTTTCTAAATGCGGAACTGAAAGAGTTGTCACAACGGATTCCGCCAAACCCGCCCAGAGCGGAGATGCAGACCTTTGATGAGGTGTTCAGAGAAGTTGTGATGAACGGCTCTGTTTAATTTTTTCGTGTAATTCGTGTTATTCGTGGTTTTTTTATCGCACCCTAGCTAATTGCCCACTATACGGAGTATTTAACATGAAATTCAGACTGATTTACCCCCGCTGGCCTAAACTGACAGGCCAGAACGAGTTTCATCTTCCGCCGCACGGCCCGGTGGTGTTTGCCGCGGCGCTTCCGGAAGATGTTGACGTGGAATTTATTGATGAAAACCTGGAAACGATCTGTTTTGATGATCCGGTTGACTTTGTCGGAATATCCGTGATGTTGACGAGTCAAGTGAAACGGGGGTGGCAAATCGCTGACATGTATCGCCAGCAAAGCGTTAAAGTGATTTTTGGCGGTATTGGTGCGATGCTGCATGCACGCGAGACCCAACTTCATGCGGATTCCGTGTTTCTGGGCGAAGCGGAAGGCCGGATGGAGCAGGTATTTGACGATTTTAAAAACTGCCGTTTGCAAAGCGTATATGATTTCCAGGAAAAGCGACCGCCCATTGAAAGCGTGGGGACTGCGCGGCGGGATATCTTAAACCGGGATTTATATAATTATAAAGGTATTCAGATGCCCGATTTGGTGCACGCTTCCCGCGGATGCCGGTTCAATTGCTATCCTTGCGCCGTTGCATTTCTAGGCGGTCGTCAGTTCCGGCCGCGCCCGATAGATAAAGCGGTGGAAGAGATGGCCGGAATTAATAACAATCGCATGTTTATCGTGGATAACTCCCTGGCACAGGACACACAATGGGAAAAGGATCTGTTTAAAGAGATGATTCCATTAAAGAAAAAATGGTGCAGTCATCCCATTGAAGACAACCCCCAAGTGTTGGATTTGGCAGCGCAGGCCGGTGCATGGTATGTGTATCAAGCGGTTTTCGACACATCTGACCATATCAGGGACAGGATTAAACGTTATCACGATCACGGCATTGCAGTGGAAGGCACGATCTTGTTAGGGTTGGATCGCCATACGGAAGACGGCATTAAAAAGCTGATCGATTTCCTATCAGAGATTGAGTTGGATCTGGCGGAATTCACAGTGTTGACGCCGTTTCCTCATACCCAGGCTTATGATAAACTTCATAAACAAAAACGAATTTTTTCATATAACTGGGATAACTATTCTGCCGATCAAGTGGTTTATCATCCCAAAAACATGTCGGCCGCTAAATTACAGGCGCTTTTTCATTATGCCTGGGAGACGTTTTACAAGGATGAATCCCAGGAGCTTAAAATGTTCAAACTGTTGCATCAAGCAGCGCTCCAGGAGAAAGCCGCGGGCGTGTATCGACCGCGTCTGCGCAAGCTGGCGTCGCGTGCATTTGGCCGCCCAATTTTTTAGAACTCTAGGACACAGTCCAATTTAATTGTACACAGTCGAACTTTATAGGACAAAATCTGAGTATCGCTCTATCAGGATTTGCAACCCGGCGGCATTTGGCGGTGAGTTGCAAACCTACACGATCATTGCGGAAAATACCCGAAAACTTTCAACCTGTACAGTTGGTATTACATGCACCCTACACTTTGGGTATATTATTTTTATGAAATCTCTTATCAAAGCCAACTACGCTAATTTACTCACGTTTATTCCACTTTGCTAATTTTATTTCCCTCTTTCACAAAAAAACGATCACTTTGGCACGTAAATTGCTAAAGTTATAAATGTTCCGAAAAAGAATCTCACGGCGTTATTGATCGTCGGCGTATCACAAAACAGCCTCCTCGCTCTAACCTTGTGAAATGAATTATCTTAACGTCTATATAGCATCGCTATTAGTACTAATTTTTTAAAATTGGACAGGCTTGACGCCAAATCATTTAACATTTCAGTAAAAGGAGACAGGTAAATCCGTTACACTCTGCCCACCCTACATTAAAAAGTGTAAACCAACAAATGAAGGATGCCGAATTTTGCCCTCAAAATACACATCAGAGATCTTTCGAAGTCTTAATTTGGCAATATTCCGTTTAGAACTGAACAGCCCTGATCTTGGGAGACCCCGGCAAGTTTCATCAAGTGCTGATGAATCTTTGCACCAATGCCGCCCATGCCATGCAAAATCAAGGCGGTGTTCTGAAAATCACCCTTAACGAAGCTGATACGACCTCCGCGGCGGCAGATTGTCAACCTGACCTTGACCCGGCCCCTATCTTATGTTAAGCATCAGTGACACGGGTCATGGCATGGACCCTTCCGTCATGGAACATATTTTCGAACCCTATTTTTCGACCAAATCAGAAGAAGGCACCGGATTGGGGCTGGCGGTAACGCACGGCATCGTCAAAGCGTTTGGCGGCGACATCCGGGTGACAAGCAAACCCGGCCAGGGAACCGTTTTCAAACTTTTTTTCCCGTTAATCAAGGACGAGGCGTCAGCGACCGTTAAACCTCGCGGACCCATTCCCAAAGGCGATGAGCATATTCTTTTGGTTGATGATGAAAAAGCTGTCGCTGAAGCAGAACGGCGGATGCTGGCGCATTTAGGGTACACGGTGACCGCCAAAACGAACAGCGCCGAGGCACTGGAAATTTTTCGCAGCCAACCGGACAGCTATGACCTGGTGATCACCGATATGACTATGCCGCACCTCACTGGTGACAAGTTAGCGCGGGAACTCATGCGCATCCGGCCTGAAATCCCGGTTATTCTTTGTACCGGTTATGATAAGCGGCTTACCCTGGAAAATGCCAAGGCTCTGGGCCTGCGTGATCTTTTACAAAAACCTGTGGCCAGGCGCGAACTGGCCGTGACTATTCGGCGGGTGTTGAGCCGTGATTAGCAGTCTGTAACTTACAATTTAGGGATTGTCAATAAAAATATACCACAAATGTAGGGTGGGTGCAGCGAAGCGAAACCCACCAAATACTGATAAATGGTGGGTTTCACTTCGCTGTACCCACCCTGCTGGATTAAAAATTAAGGACAAAATCATGGGAAACATATTGGTTGTCGATGATGAAAAAAGCATACGATTCACGATTAGTGCCTTTCTTAGGAAAGATGGCCATGAGGTGTATTTGGCCGAGGATGCGGATGCGGCTTTAAGTGTTATGTCCGAAGAAAATATTGATGTGGTGGTCACGGATATCATTTTGCCGCGTGTGACCGGCGTCGATCTCCTTAAAACCATCCGTAAATCATGGCCGCGGGTGCAGGTGATTATGATAACCGGCACGCCTACGATTGAAACCGCGACTGAAGCGTTGCGCACCGGCGCTTTTGACTACATCGCCAAACCGGTTTCAAAAGATGTGGTTCTTCACACAGTTGGCAATGCCCTGAAAGTGAAGTTGCTTGATGATGAAAAGCGGCGGCTTGAAGCGGATAACCGAAGGCACCGGGAAGAGCTTGAACTTCTGGTGGAAGCACGCACACGCTCACTGCGGGAGAGTGAAGAAACAGCGCGCGCCCTTTTAGATTCGACACCGGACGCCGCCATGCTGATAGATAAACAAGGCATTATTTTGGCGCTCAATTTTCCCATGGCCGGGAGATTAAAAAAACGCCCGGCTCAACTGATCGGAAAGTGTGTTTATGATTTTTATTCAGAGTTCCTGGCCAAATCGTGTCAAAAAAGAGTGGAAGAGGTGATTCGTTTAAACAAACCGGTTTATTCCCAGGATGAACGGGATGGCAAAATATTGGAAAATCTGTTTTATCCGGTTTCAGATGAACTGGGGAGCGTCGCACGAATTTCATTTTTTTCCCGCAATGTCACCGTTCAGAAAAAGCTTGAACAAGAGCGCATTCTGTTGGAGACAGCTATCCGGCATGTTGCCGAATCAATTGTGATCACTGACCAAGACGGCACCATTCAATATGTGAATCCGGCCTTTGAAAAAATTACTGGTTACACCCATGCGGAAGTTCTTGGCCAAAACCCCCGCATTATAAAAAGTGATAAACACGACGCTGAATTTTACAGGTCTATGTGGGCGACCTTAACCCAGGGCGATAACT
The DNA here is from genome assembly GCA_029940345.1 of Desulfobacterales bacterium. Lineage (GTDB taxonomy): Bacteria > Desulfobacterota > Desulfobacteria > Desulfobacterales > JAUCGF01 > JAUCGF01. Next base: position 7,351 of record JAOZRC010000080.1, on the reverse strand, counting down.
GGAGTGGCCATTTCATTAACAAAAAAAAAGACGGAACGTTGTATGAAGAAGAGGCATCCATAACGCCAATTAAAGACCACGCCGGAACGATTACAAATTACGTTACCGTCAAACGCGATGTTACGGAACAAATCCGATTGCAAGAACAGGTGCGCCAGAGCCAGAAAATGGAGGCTGTCGGAACCTTGGCCGGCGGCATCGCCCATGATTTTAACAACATTCTTTTCCCCTTGTTCGGTTATGCGGAAATGGCCCTGGAACAAACACCGGAAGGCAGCCTCACCCAAAAATATTTGAATGTGATGTTTGATAATCTCAACCGGGCCGGCGATCTTGTCAAGCAGATTCTCACATTCTGCCGGAAAACTGATGAACCGCTCATGCCCTTGAATATTCAGCCTGTTATCAGAGAGGCGCTGAAATTTATCAAATCGTCTTTCCCATCCACCATTACGGTGCGTCAAAAGATAGACCAGGACTGCGGCAGGGTGTCAGCCAATCCCACCCAGATATACCAGGTGATTATGAATCTGTGTACCAATGCCCATCATGCCATGAAGACCCAAGGGGGCGTCATGACCGTAGAACTGAATGAGATTGATGTTGCCCCGGATGATTTGTTCTATAAAAATATGATTGCCGGAACCTATCTGCGCCTGACAGTCAGAGACACCGGTTATGGCATCAAGCCCGATATTATAAATCGCATTTTTGATCCCTATTTCACAACCAAACAGCAAGGGGAAGGCACCGGACTGGGACTTTCCGTAATTTTAGGCATCGTGCGAAACTGTGGGGGCGACATCCGGGCATACAGCGAGCCGGACCGGGAAACAGCCTTTCATGTTTATCTTCCCCGTGTAGACGACGGCGCAGATAAGGCATCCATCGTCAAACAGACGCCGCCGACAGGCGATGAACATATTTTATTGATTGATGATGAAATTAATATTATCAATATGGTAAAAAAGATGCTCGAAAACCTCGGGTATACGGTGACCGCTCTGAATAGCAGTCCGGATGCTTTGGAAATGTTCAGCGCGCAGCCTGACGGGTTTGACCTGGTTATCACCGATATGACCATGCCGGCCATGACGGGCGCGCTTCTGGCCGAGAAGATGATACGTATCCGACCTGATATTCCCATTATCCTTTGCACCGGATACAGCGAAATCATGGATGAAGAAAAGGCCAGGGCCATCGGCATACGGGAATATATCATGAAGCCTATCGTCAGGAGCGAGTTGGCTCTGATCATTCGTAAGGCCCTGGATAATAAATCAGATGATAAATCGGATGATACACAGGAGAATTTATAATGCTCCGGAAACCGAACTTACCTATCATTATCAGTTTTCTTATTGCGACTGTTTTCAGCCAGGCGCTTGCTCCGGATAATAGCAGGGCTGACCAACTTCTTGATATTACGGTCGCCATTCCCAGACATTTCCCCCCTTATTATACCGTTAATAAAAATGGTGATCCGGAGGGGTTTGCAATTGAGGTGATGGAGTGCCTCGCGGAAATTTCAGGGTCGAAACTCACCGAAACTGGAACAGTTTCCGCGCAGCCAGAAATTTTTGATCGGGGATCGCATCGAAAGCCTGATGCCAGACACGATGGAACGGTTGCTATAGGCTGTTTCTGTCGCTAATCCGACATACAATTAAACCCTGAAACCTGAAAGCAACTTTTGTGAATGAAGGAACTGTTTTAACCGTTAAAAATCTAATCACCGTATTTGACACCGCAAGCGGACCGATCCGGGCGGTGGAAAATGTCGGTTTTACTTTAACCAAAGGACGCACCTTGGGAATCGTGGGCGAGTCCGGATGCGGCAAAAGTGTGACCGCGCTGTCTGTCATGCGCCTTCTGCCACAGCCCATGGCGCGTATTGAAAACGGGCAAATTCTTCTGGGCGCGACCGATATCGTCACTTTGGCGGCTGATGACATGCGGCTGATCCGCGGCGCGCGCATCTCCATGATTTTCCAGGAGCCCATGACCGCGCTGAACCCGGTTCACAAAATCGGTAAACAGATCGGTGAGGTGTTTCGGATTCACTATCCGGAGATGACCCGACCGGCCATTGTGACCGCATCGTCGGACCTGTTGCATAAAGTGGGCATTCCGGATCCTCAGAAGCGGCTGGAAGAATATCCCCATCAGATTTCCGGCGGAATGCGCCAGCGGGTGATGATCGCCATCGCCCTGGCGTGCCGGCCGGACATCCTGATTGCCGACGAACCAACCACCGCCATTGATGTGACTATTCAGGCTCAGATCCTGGCGTTGATGAAATCATTGCAGCGCGAAACCGGCATGGCGATAATTTTTATCACCCATGATTTGGGCGTTATCGCTGAGATGTGCGACGAAGTCCTGGTGATGTACGCTGGCCAGTCAGCCGAAATGGCGCCGGTGGCAACCTTGTTCGAAAATCCCAAACACCCCTATACCCGCGGACTGTTAGCTTCCATGCCGCGGCTTGAAAATCCCGGGAAAACGCGCTTGCACGTCATCCGTGGAATGGTGCCAAGTCTGGATAAGCTGCCACCGGGATGCCGCTTTCAAAACCGCTGTGATTACGCCCAGGCGAACTGTGAAACCGCACTGCCGCCGCTTGTGGAAGTGAACACTGACCATTGGGTAAGCTGCTATTGTCATTCAAAGGAGTGTAAGCTTCAAGATGTGATTTCGACTGAACCGGAGCTGTCCCAACCCATCATCCCAGACGTCAATCATACTGAAAATTCCAAACCGGAGACAACGGATTTTTGCCTTGAAGTCAAAAACCTGAAAAAACATTTTCCCGTGCGTGGCGGTGTTTTATGGCGCACTGTCGGCCGTGTGCTGGCCGTGGACGGGGTTTCTTTTAAAATTAAATACGGCCAAACCGTTGGCCTGGTGGGCGAATCCGGGTGCGGCAAGACCACCGTGGGACGCACTTTATTAAGGCTCTATAAACCCACAGCCGGTGATGTGATCTTTGGCGGACGCAACCTGGCACAAGTCTCCTCCCGTGCCATGCGGGATTTACGGCGGGATATGCAGATTATTTTTCAAGACCCGTTTGAATCTTTAAATGCGCGCCACACCATTGCGGAAATCCTTGAGGAGCCCTTTGTCATTCACCGTATCGGTTCGGCAGCCGAACGACGGCAAGAGGTGTTGCGTTTATTAGACCGGGTGGGTATGCCGGCCGATGCGTTGAGCCGCTTCCCCCATGAATTCAGCGGCGGGCAGCGTCAACGCATTGGCATCGCCCGGGCGATCTCTTTAAAACCGCGCTTGATTATCTGTGATGAACCGGTGTCGGCGTTAGATGTTTCCATCCAATCCCAGATTCTGAACCTGCTCGGCGAACTTCAGCAGGAGATGGGCCTGACCTACCTGTTTATCACGCATGATCTGGCGGTGGTCAAACATATCTCAGATATGATTGCAGTGATGTACTTAGGCAAAATCGTTGAGTTCACAGACGCGACCACGCTTTATCAACACCCGCGCCATCCTTACACCCGCGCGTTGATCTCCGCCATTCCCGTTCCCGATCCTACCCACGTTGGCGCTAAAATAATCCTTCATGGCGATGTGCCCTCACCACGCAATCCGCCAGCCGGATGCCGCTTTCACACCCGCTGTCCGTATGCCATCAAGCGTTGTCTACAAGCAGAGCCGCCGCTGATCCCGGCGAGCGGAACTAAGGATGACAGCCATCTTGTGGCCTGCCACCGCGAGAAAGAATAAATCACAATATCACGCTGAAACGATATCTCCACACACCATCCCATCTGTACGTCGATAATGCATTTTCTTTTATCACCGGCGCTATTTACCAAAAATGCGCTTTGATGAAAGATATGGCTATTAAAAAGCGACTTTTTGAGCATATCCAAGGATATTTTGAAAAATTCGGTTGGGAACTGCACCATTGGGTTATTTTGGATAATCACTACCACCTGATGGGAAAAAGCCGCAAAGGAAAGATCTGCCGACATTGATGCCAAATATTCACCGGTCATCCTGAAGATCAATCTGTAAAACAACAAAAACGTATTCCGAGCCATTTCCAACAGATTGGTCGCACCTGTCTTTATGACCGTGTCATCTATATCTCTGAAAATAGGTAAGTTATTTTGTCCCCATTCCCAAAAAGGCTTGGATAAATGTAAACCTACTTATGAAGGATGCCCAAAAATCAATTCAAAGTCAGGCAAGCAACATAAGGCGGGACAGTTTAAAAATCGGGTTTCTCGACCATTGTAACTCCCGTAGCATTTCCTCACTTTAGAAACCCGATTTTTGTCCCACATTAAATTGGTAGCCCAAAGTCACAACTAATTCTGTACAAACCCAAATTGAATTACTATCTTTAAAAAACTTTAATAAACAAAAGGAGATTGAAGAATGAAAATCGCATTTATCGGTATGGGAACGATGGGTGCGCCGATGGCGCTGAATCTGTTAAAAGCCGGCTATGATGTCACGGTGCATAACCGGACACGCGCCAAAGAGGTGCCCGTTACGAAACAAGGGGCCAAACGGGCCGCCACACCCCGGGAAGCCGCCCTGAAAGCGGACATTATCATTACCTGTGTCAGTGATACACCGGATGTCGAAGCCATTATCCTGGGGGAAGATGGCGTCATTCATGGTGCCAGGCGGAACTCCATTGTTGTGGATATGTCAACTGTCAGTCCTACGGCGACATGTGCTATTGCCGAAGCGTTAGGTAGAAAAGGTATTAAAATGTTAGATGCGCCGGTTTCCGGCGGATCCGAAGGTGCGCAAAAGGGAACGTTAGCCATTATGGCAGGCGGTGATGAAACCGCTTTTGAAAAAGCGGAACCCGTCTTACAGGCAATGGGAACGACCATTATGCATATCGGCCCCATCGGATCCGGACAGATGACCAAAGCGATTAACCAGATCGTGATTGCCGGTGTTTATCAAAGTGTGGCCGAAGGCATGGCACTGGGTTTGAAAGCCGGCCTGGATATGGAGAAAGTCATTAAAGTCGTGGGTGGCGGAGCCGCCGGTTCATGGGTGATGGACAACCGGGCTGATTTTATGGTTAAAAACCATTATCCGCTGGGATTTAAAGTTCAGCTACACCGCAAGGACCTGACAATTGCACTGAATGCCGCCAGGGAGATGGGCGTTCCGTTGCCCGTAGCCGCTTATGTCGAGCAGATCGAAAACGGCTTGATTGTGCGCGGGCATGGTGATGAGGATGTATCAGCCGTGGCGCGTTGTATTCGGGAAGCATCCGGCATCGACTGATGTTGAACAGACTTCAACACCGTCGTCTAGCGTTGTCTGATTAAACCTGCTTTTATCAAATGCACCACAAGGATCGAGCTTATGCTTAAATACGCCGATTATACCAATTATTCTAAAGGACTGATACTAACCAATATAGGCGTGCTGGTGTTGACGCCAGACAGCCTTATTATCCGCTTAATTGAAGCGCCTCGCCTGACCTTGATTTTCTGGCGCGGCCTGCTGCTCTCACTTTCATTAACGATTTTTTTCCTGTTTCGACATCGCGCCAATACGTTAGGGGCGATACGGCAAATCGGCGTCCCCGGTTTGCTTTGCAGCATCTGTTTTTGTGGCAGCACGATCCTGTTTGTTACATCGATCACTTTAACTACGGCGGCTAATACACTGGTGATTATCAGTATGGCACCCTTGTTTGCCGCGGTGTTAAGCCATTTTTTTCTTGCTGAAACCGCGCCGTTACGCACTTGGGTGACAATCATGATCTGCTTTGCAGGGATACTTTCCATTTTTGCCGGCAATTTTGGCAGTGGTGCCTTATTAGGGGATTTATGTGCGGTCGGCACCGCTATTTGTCTGGCCAGCTATTTTGTCATTGTCCGGCATGCACGCGCTGTGAACATGGTTCCCGCATTGATTATCAGTGGACTGATGGTGGCTATATTGACCAGTCCGTTTGCGTATCCGTTTTCTGTCAGTATGCGTGATTTTACTCTTTTATTACTCCTCGGATGTGTCATCCTGCCAATTTCTTTTGCCTTAATGACCCTCGGTCCGCGTTATTTGCCGGCTCCGGAAGTCGGTCTGATCCTGCTGCTTGAAACCGTGCTAGGCCCTGTATGGGTTTGGTTGGGGCTGGGGGAGGTTCCCGCTTTGGCTACTATCCTCGGCGGCATTGCAGTTGTCACCGCACTGGTAATCCATTTACTGTTGGGATACAGAGCGCCCGCTTTAGAGCGGGTATGCGCCGATTGAAAGGTTTAGCATTTTGCGCTTGCCTATGCTAAACCTTTGGTTCAGCACTCCTTCGAAAAGTGAAAACTACTTTTGGTGTAAAATGGTAACCGTTCATTCCCCCCTGAGCGGAACGGCTTTCCGCTCTATGATGATCGCAACCGTGCGGGAGTTTGTAGCGCGGGAAGCTGTCCCACATTTGTTTTCACGTAGGGAAGTAAACGGTTACGTAAAATGAAGGATGCCTATTTACCTTTCTGATTTTTATTTGCCTTTTCTTTTAATAATCACCTTAAACTCTTCTTTTTCCATATCATTGATAAAATCAATATCCGGGTCTATTTTCAATACCCTTTTTATACCGCTGCCATAACCGCTATAAGGTAAGATATATTTTGAAACAGAGTTTAAAATCGGATTTCTATGGATGGATATACCACTTTTGATTTTTGCAACAGTCAAATAATTCGTTAATTTGCCCGGGCTGATAATTTCAATCCTGTTATCAAACATAAAGATTTTGATAGATGAATTGATATAATAATCCCTATGCACCAACGCATTGACAATTAATTCGCTTAAAATAATTTCATTGATCTCAGATTGCCCCAATGTATTGAAATCATCTTCCACCTGAATTTTTCTTAAATGACTTTTCAAAAAATATAAACTTTGTTTGTACAATTCTCCAAAAGTTCCTTTGATAATCTCTTTTGAAATAAAATGATTCACAGTTATATCGTTACCATTAAAATAAACACAATCTATATAAAAAAATTTGTTGAATCTTTGCGGATTTTTCCCAAAAATCAGATTGCCGGAGAGCGTTAAACAATTATCTCGTAAAAGGTCCCTGTTTTCCAATACCGTGGCAAGGGTTAAAAATCCGTTTTTGAGTTCTTCATATATTTTCAGGTTTTCTTTTTCTAAAAATTGGTAAAACAGTTCTGTATTCAAATCATTTATAGTCGTTTGTGACAGTATGCTTTCATCTGCATATATGTGATCAGATCGTATAAATAAGCGTTGCGGTTTTTTAGAAGATATGATTTTTATTTCAGAAAGCGTCGCTCTCATCTTGTCAGACATACGAACAGATTTATTTTCCTGG
>JAOZRC010000657.1 GCA_029940345.1 Desulfobacterales bacterium | reverse complement strand
CGCAAACTTTGCCGGTGCGCCTATTAAGTAACGGTGAGCCGCTCATCCCCGGTAACACCTGTCCGTGCTTGAACATGATGAATGGTGGCTTATCGCCTGTGAATCCTTCGCATTCAAAGGTCGAGGGTCTGCCATTGAGATCATCCTCGTAAGGATAGCCAAAAGTATACAGCCTATCGCCTGATTCCACCGCTGCACCCAGGGAGACACAGGGTAAATCAATATTCGGCAGAGGAGAAAATTCCAGCAATGCCCAATCGGAATCCGGAAGCCACTGCCGGACGGTTGCTTTGCAAAAATCTTCTTGATGGCGCCAGCGTACGCTTATTTCGCCCTGATAGTAACTGCTATTTCTGTTTTTTACCACATGCGCGCAAGTCAGAATCATGCCAGGCGCAATAAAAAAACCAGACCCCTGGCTATATAGTTCCGGTATGGTAAGCTTCACGATGCAATGATGCAGTAAGTCAAACAGCGACTGAGCCATATATCAATTCCTTTAAAATCCATTTTACGGAATCCTTCATTGAGCTGTTTACACTTTAAAAACGGAGTGCCAAACTTACAGTTTGGCAGTTGCCGGTATAATCATTTATTAACCGCCAAACTGTAAGTTTGGCACTCCGCAGGAAAGCGTAAATTACTTTTAAGACAAAATGAAGAATGCCCATTTTACGATGGTTTTTTCCATTCCAGCTCTATTTCCAGATTGCCTTTACTCGATCCTTTAACAATCATGGCTGTCAGATTACCGGCTTGAAATCCGACTTCCAAACCAAATTTTACCGATGCCTTGTCAGGTTTCACCTTTTCCACGGTTTCGGCAATTGATGCCACGATACCTTCCAAGGCGTCCGTCACCTGCTTAAAGGATTGTGTTACGGAAGCGACATTTTCTCTACCGAGCTGGGACACTTCAACTTTAATAACCGTTCCATTGGGCAATTCAACCGGTATAAATTCAGTAGACTGGTCTGTGAAGGGCATGTTTTCTCCTTTCAATGGTTCCTGTATTCTTAATTCTATATTCCAATTTGATGGTATAGGTTTAAGGTTTTGCGCTTCTCACGCATGAAACCTGACATCCGAAGCCATGATTTATAATCTGATGTTTGGCAGACCCTACAAAACAATGCGGGTAAATACAATCAATAAGTTACATGGGCTCACGATTTCGTTTAACACCACCGGCACTGGCCGGTGGAATCATTTCGTCATACACCCTGCCGGGAACCGTTACCCTGCATACGCTTCTTAGGCAATTTATATCGGCATTCCCCTTTTGGCACCATTTTTAGAAACCAGACCAGCAGACACCGAGGTTTTGGAAACCTCGGAGGTCTCAATCATGCTTAAACCGGAAATAAATTTCTCGCGGTTATTTTAATCGGTGAAGGCCGTATATACGTAATCGTTCCAGATCCAATCACCGCTCATCAGTGAATACAAACGTACATATAGCGTCTCGCCATCAGACGGTAAGCCGTACACGGTCTCGGATATGTTCGCACCCTGATCGACCGAATAAATGTCGTCGCCGCCCACAGACATTCCGATATATAGCCAAAACTGATCCGCGCCGGAATCGTTCCAAGTAAAAGTGACCGTTTTCGAATTTAATGTCAAGCCGGGTGTTGGACTTGATATAACTGCTGCGTCATTACAGGCAGTATAAGTGTGATCTCTCAATATCCATTCACCATCCATTTTTGAATACAGTCGCACATACACTGTTTCACTGTTATGCGGCAGGCTGGACACGGCTGCGCAAAGGTTTCTTCCCTGATCGGCCGAATACAGATCACTGCCGCCGATCGTGGTTCCAACGACCAGCCAGTATTGATCAGCATCCGTGTCATTCCAGCAGAAAGTCACGGTTGTCGATCCAAACGTCGAACCGGACGCGGGACTCGTAATGGCCGCACCGTCATTGTCAGCGGTGTAGGTGTAATCGTTATGAAGCCAATCACCGTTTATCCAAGACCACAAGCGCACATACACGGTCTGGCCGTTATTAGGCAGTTCGGGCACAGTTGCGGACAGACTGGTTCCCTGGTCACCCGAGTACAGATCACTGCCGCCAGGGGATGTTCCCACATAGAGCCAGTATTGATCCGCACCGGCATCATTCCAGTTAAAGGTGACGGTTGTTGAATCGAATGTCACCCCCGGCATCGGACTATAGATAGCCGCGGCGTGATTGACAGCCGTGTAAGTGTAGTCATTATATATCCAATCGTCACTGATCTTGGAGTACAAACGCACAAATATCTTTTCACCGTTATTGGGCAGCCCTGAAACTGTTCCAGATAGATTGACGCCCTGATCCTCTGAATAGATATCCTTGGCGCCGATGGCGGTTCCCACCCAAAGCCAATATTGATCGGCGCCGACGTCCTCCCATGTAAAAATGACCGTAATAGAAGTAAAGGTTGAACCGGGCGACGGATCGGTAATTGCCGCAGCCTCATTTAACGCCGTATAGGTGTAGTCTTTATAACTCCAGGTTCCATAGTCCTTCTGCCATAAGCGCACGTAAATTTTTTCACCGTTATGCGGCAGATCAAATACGGTTTCTGACATGGTCGTTCCCTGATCAGCCGAATACAGATCACCGGCTCCCAAGGATTTTCCAACCTGTAGCCAATACTGATCCGCGCCGGAATCACTCCATTCAAACGTCACGGTGCGAGAATCAAGCGTTGCACCGGGCGTCGGACTTATCATGTTCGTCCAGGTTGAGTCATAGTCATAGGCATAATAGATATAATCGTTATAAATCCAGTCGCCGCTTACTTTTGACCACAAGCGGACATAGAGGAGTTCGCCTTGAAACGGCAGGTTGTATACGGTCTCGGATAGGGTGGTTCCCTGATCGGCGGAATACAAATCATGGCCGCCTACGCTGGTTCCCACGTAGAGCCAATACTGATCAGCGCCGACATTGTTCCATGCAAAAGTGGCCGTAGTGGCGCTTAAATCCGACCCCGGGGCCGGGCTGTTGATTTCGGCGGCTTCATTTAAGGCGGTGTAAGTGTGATCGCGATAAATCCAATCACCATCCTGTTTTGACCATAAACGCACATAGATGGTTTCACCGTTATGCGGCAATCCGGATATGGTTTTCTCCAGATTTGCGCCCTGATCGGCCGAATACAGATCTTTGCCTCCTGGTGACGTGCCTACATACAACCAATACTGGGTAGCACCGAGATCGTTCCAATTAAAGGTTACCGTAGTGTCATCCAACACAGAGCCGTCGGGCCAGTTGGTAATCTCGGATGCGTCGTTATACGCCGTATAGGTGTAATCATCCGCAAACCACTCGCCATAAGCTTTCTGCCACAGGCGCACATACACGGTTTCACTGTTGTGGGGCAGGTTTTCCACGGTTGCCATTGTATTCGTTCCCTGATCAGCCGAATACAGATCGGCGGCGCCGACAGA
>JAOZRC010000656.1 GCA_029940345.1 Desulfobacterales bacterium | reverse complement strand
TAACTACTTTTTCTGTCATATGAAGGATGCCAGTAATTTTCCTGATATTTCAGAATGGGTGATAGAGCGGATGGGAGAATTACCGGCTCCACGAATTTCAGCAAATTCACCTATGAGGCTAACCTCCTGAATTTACAAAGTGTCCCGCCTTATGTTGGTAGCCCAAAAGCGGAACAATTTTTTGCTTTACATTTTCAGCGTTCAGGATCGCGGTACCCAAACCCGATTAATCCTGGAATGCCGATATTGATCCCAGAGCCGCTGGTTAACTTTCCCCAGGCGCTGTCTTTGGCAATAATCACATCCCGGTCCTGTATATGCAGTTGCTTGCTCTCCACATCCTTTTTTAAATCCAGTTCGATAATCTCCCGTTGGCCATTCTCATGCTGCCGGACCAATGTGAGTATATCTTTATCCGCATAAGGCGCGAATCCGCCGGCGATTAAAATCGCTTCCTGCAAGATCATATCCCGTTTAATGTTATATATACCGGGATGCCGCAAGGCACCATCGGCAAAAAAAACACCGGCTTCAGGTACAAATATGACATCACTCCCATTGATCTCGATATTCAGTTCGGTTTTACCCTTTTTAATAAGTAAATCCAGATCAACCAGAAACGATTGGCCGTCGCTGTGGGTCCCGCCAATTCGGCGTATATGAACGCTGCGTCCGGCCTTATCCGCCAGTCCGCCGGCAAGAGCGAGAACGTCAAGCAGTTTCAGTTTTGTGGGATAGTCGTAAGTGCCGGGATTCCTTACCTGGCCCACCAAGGTGATGCGTTGGCTGAAATGTTCCTTAACGAATACACTTACATGTGGGTTTTTTATATATCTGGCCCGGTAAAGCTTTTCAATTTCAACTTCGGCTTCACGAGCGGACAACCCCTTGACTTTTACCTGGTTTAAAAGCGGAAGGGTGACATAACCGCGTGAACTGACGCGAACTTTACATGCCAGTTCCTTGACGCCGAAAACTTCCACATGCAACAAATCACCGCTTCCCAGCATATAGTCACTTGGATCGACATTCGTATTTGCACTGGCAAGCAGTTGTTTGTTTATTTCGGATATTTCATAGCCCCTGTTGCGGGCGGTTCCGGAATAACTTTGCACAAGATCGGTATGCTGTTGGTTTAATTTTTTCTGACTGCTGCCGCATCCTGATAAAATCGCCATTAGAAGAAGCAACGCAAGGGCCTGAAAACAACGGGGATCGTATCTATTTTGCTTTTTCACATTAATTACCTTGTATACGAATTCTACTTTGCCACATTATAACGCGACCATCCACCAGTTAAAGATCGCTCAGTTTGACGCCACACCGGCCTTTACATTCCATCAAGGCTCCATTTGAAAGAGGGGTTTCTTTACTGAACTCGCCCACTTTTTGACCAATTTTTTAAATGAAAACCTTCCCTTAGGAAAAATCCTTCCCGAATTTAACCCTGCAAAAAAACCCGATGTTGAAAAGAGTGTTACGACAAGCACGATGAGCAGTTTAATAAATAAATTGTTTTTCTCAACTTCTTCATGTTTGCATCTTTTTAATTGATTTTTCTAAATTTTTAGTAATATACTATAAAAATCATTACTATGTCAAAGAAAAATAAATTTAAGCATCTTCTGTTCATATAAACAGCCATTGCGTAATTATAATAATTGATTTATTTAAAGTGTAGCCTAACAGTCAAAATAGAAAAGTGGAAATGTTATGCACCGAATCCTGTGGTTTTGGCATCCTATTTTTGTTTTCGTGTTCTCCATACTGGCGCTGGCCGCATCGCTATTCTTGTATATATATTGGTATATCGAAGTCAGCACGGGCCTTAACGCCGTCGTTAAAAAATTCAACCTCGACTCCCGCCAGGTTCTGGAACCTCAGACATGGGTAGTGGTCTTGGTATTGTCAATTCTGGTGGGCATTATCCTGTTGGGAATCTTTACCATTTTTGTATATAATCAAAAAACAGTGCGGCTCTATCGTCTTCAGCATAATTTTATCAATAATTTCACACATGAACTGAAAACACCGGTAACGTCTTTGAAACTGTTTTTGGAAACCTTTTTAAAACATGAATTCTCCCGCAACGACCGTGATAAATATATTGACTATATGCTTCAGGATGTAAATCGACTGTCCGAAAATATTAATCGTATCCTGAACCTGGCCAAAATTGAGAGTAAGAGCTATGAAGCGGAATTTGTCAATCTGGACTTAACGGATGTGATCAAACAATTTACAAAGAGCAACCATCGCCTGCTGACAAACTGTGAAATTAATATTAAAAACCCTTCCACAGGGAAATTTTGCTATGCCATAGATCGCCCCCTGTTCGAAATGTTATTAATGAACTTGATCACCAATGCGATTAAATATAATCAGTCTGACAAGCCGCGAATTGATATTATATTTGAAACGGACCGTGGCAAATTGTATATCCGGTTTGCCGATAACGGTATGGGCATTGCAAAATCCGAACTTCGTAAAATATTCAGAAAATTCTATCAAATCGGCCATTCCGATGATATGACAGCCAAGGGAAGCGGACTGGGACTTTACCTTACGCAAAATATTTCTCGCATTCATAAAGGCAAAATGACCGCCGCAAGCTCTGGAAGCGGTCAGGGTACAATATTCACTCTCAGGCTGCCTTACAAACTGAATGCGAATTGACGGGAATACCAAATATGGAAAAAACTGACAAAAAACGAATTCTGGTCATTGAAGATGAGTTCCACATTGCCGAAGGACTAAAAGTCAATCTTGTTCTCCAAGGCTATGATGTAAAAATATGCGCCGACGGCCTGGACGGGGTCAGCCAATGGAAAAAATGGAATGCTGATCTTATCGTTTTGGACATTATGCTTCCCGGAATAGACGGCTTGTCCATTCTTCAAAACATCCGTCTCGAAGATGAACGGATTCCGATCCTGATTCTGTCCGCCAAAGGAACGTCCCAAGATAAGATAAAAGGATTTGCTTATGGCGTTGATGACTATATCGCCAAACCGTTTAATCTTGAGGAATTTTTGTTGCGGGTGGAGCGTTTGCTAACACGCGTTTCCTGGAACCGGGACGGCGAGGCTCCAAATCACCTGGATAATCATTTGGCGTCACGCTCTTATAGCTTTGGCGGCAATCACATTAATTTCAGAAAATCGACCGCTCAATGCAAAAAAGGAAAAGTCAAACTCACCTTCCAGGAGATCAAGTTATTAAAACTGTTCATTCACAACCGTGGTAAACCGTTGACGCGTAAAAAATTGTTAGAGATCGGATGGGGATATACACGCGGAATAACGACTCGGACGATCGACAATTTCATTGTCAGACTGCGAAAGTACTTTGAAGATAATCCTAAAAAACCGGTCTATTTTAAAAGCCTCCGATCGGTTGGCTATGTCTTTGATCATAAAGCGGATGATAAGGATGAAAAGGATCCCCTTAGAG
>JAOZRC010000655.1 GCA_029940345.1 Desulfobacterales bacterium | reverse complement strand
GTGGAGTGTAACGGAACCCACCGCATTTCCGTAAATGGTGGGTTCCGTTACACTTCACCCATCCTACATTTTGGTTATATTATTTTTTTGGAAATCCCTTAGAACGCTTCGCTCATTGGTCTTTTCACATCGATCTGACTTTAAATATGGTAGGTGTCCTCTCTCCTTCCTGTCTGCGCGCTTCGCACAGGCAGGCGGGAGAGAGGCGTAGGGTAAGGTATAAAGGATAATGATGTGAAAATATGATAGGTTGCGCTTTCATTTTTAACGAATTTTTTCAACCTGTGCAATTCATTCAGAGTCCCGTCAGGACGGCATATTTGTAGAATCATCAGGCTAATATCTCGTCAGAGTCCCATCGGGACGGCATATCAGTCACAGCATAACAGAATATGCGCAATCACACTACAAACATGCCGTCCCGATGGGACTCTGACCGAATCATACCATCATTTTACTACAAATATACCGCTCTCACGGAGCTTTTAAGGAATGTTTTATTTCAACCGCACAGGTCGAACCTTTTTAGTAAAACTTCCTGGCAATATTCTAATTTTGATATAGCAAATCCTAATCTGACGCTTTGGCCAGTTTATGCTGAAAACTATCCGCCAGCGCGCCCCAACTGGCTTCGATAATATCCGTTGAAACACCGATGGTACTCCACACCTCGTTCTGATCACGTGATTCGATTAGCACCCGCACACGGGAGGCGGTTCCGCGGCGTCCGTTAATTACCCGAACCTTATAATCCACCAGGTGCATCATATCCAATCCGGAGTAAAAACGATCTAATGCTTTACGCAGGGCGTTATCCAGCGCACTTACGGGACCGTCGCCTTCGGCGGCCGTTATCTCATTCTCTCCGTTGACCTTGATCTTAATAGTGGCATGCGCCCGGCACGGTTGGTCGCGATCTTTCTCCATGACCACCCGAAAAGACTCCAAAGCGAAAAGCGGTTTAAATTGGTCGGTGTATTTCTGCACTAAAATCTTAAAGGAGCCGTCGGCCACATCAAATTCATAGCCTTGTTCCTCCAAATTTTTAATTTTGGTTACGATCGCTTTACTGTCATGGCCATTGCCACCCAATTTTATGCCCAGTTCCTCAGCTTTATATTCGATATTACTTTTGCCGGAAAGATCTGAAACCAGTACACGGCGCTGATTACCCACCAGTTCCGGCTCCAGATGTTCATACGCGCAGTGTTCTTTCATAATGGCGCTGACATGGATACCGCCTTTATGGGCAAACGCGCTTTTACCGACAAACGGGCGGTTGCGCACCGGAACGATGTTAGCGGTTTCGCTGACAAAACGTGACAGGCCTTTCAATTTTTTCATATTTTCAGCCGCAAAACAGGGGCGATCCATTTTTAGCTTCAAAATCGGAATAATCGAAGTCAGATCGGCATTTCCGCAACGTTCTCCGTAACCGTTAATCGTTCCCTGCACCATCGTCGCACCGGCGTTCACGGCGATAATCGTATTGGCCACGGCCATACCGCTGTCATTATGCGTATGGATGCCGAGGTTTACAGGGTTATGGCCGCTTTTCCCGTTGTACTTTAGTTCAATCCATTGATGTATGGTATTGACAATTGTTTCAATTTCAGAAGGCAGACAGCCGCCATTGGTGTCACATAAAACCAGCATGCAGGCACCGCCTTCCACAGCCGCGTCCAGAGTTCTAAGTGCATAATCCGTATTCTTTTTGTACCCATCAAAAAAATGCTCGGCATCATAGATCACTTCCTTGTTTTGGGTTTTGAGAAAGGTTAACGATTCCCGGATCATCGCCAAATTTTCCTCAAGCGTGTTATTCATCACTTTTTCGACATGCAGGTCCCAGGTTTTGCCAAAGATCGTAATTGCGGGCGCACCGCTTTGCAAAAGCATCTTCAGGTTATTATCATCTTCCGGGATGATGCCAGGACGGCGGGTGCTGCCAAACGCTGTAATGCGGGCGTGTTTAAAACGTTCTCGTTTAGCCAGATCGAAAAAACGCATATCACGGGGATTGGAACCGGGCCAGCCGCCTTCGATATAATCAATTCCGAAATCATCCAGCTTATGGGCAATATTAAGCTTCTCATCAGCGGAAAAGTTGATGTTTTCTCCCTGGGTGCCATCCCTCAAAGTCGTATCGTATACTAATACCGGTTCCATTGTTATCATTTTCTCCCTATCGTCGTTGATCTGAAATCAACGGATTATTGTTTACGGTTCTCGGGCCTTAGCGAACGCACAGCCGCACCCGCACGCCACATCTCGGAATTTTTCAACGCATCCAGTTCCACTTGCAGTTTTTCCCGGTAATCCGATGCACTGTTGGCTTCCAGCACCACACGGGTTTCTTCACCGGATAAAACACGCTTGTATAAAGAATCAAACACCGGCGCCACGGCATCACGGAACTTCGGAGCCCAGTCTAACGCACCGCGTTGAGCGGTTGTGCTGCAGTTGCCGAACATCCAATCCATCCCGTTTTGAGCCACCAGGCGGATCAGACTTTGGGTTAACTCTTCCACCGTTTCGTTAAAGGCTTCACTGGGGCTATGTCCGTTTTTGCGCAAAACGTTGTACTGCGCCTCCATTACACCGGCCAGGCATCCCATGAGCACGCCGCGCTCGCCCGTCAGATCACTGTAAACTTCATTTTCAAAGGTGGTGGGAAACAGGTAGCCGGAACCGATGGCGATTCCCAAAGCCATGACTCGCTCTTTGGCATGTCCTGTGTAATCCTGGAAAACAGCGAAGCTTGAATTAATACCGCTGCCGTCTAAAAAATTGGTGCGCACCGTAAGCCCGGAACCTTTGGGTGCTGCCAAGATAACATCAACGTTTTCAGGCGGAATAATATTTGTTTGGTCTTTATAAACAATGCCGAAACCGTGTGAAAAATAGAGGGCGTCACCCTCATTTAAACATTGCTTTATCTTTGGCCACACCGCTACCTGGCCGGCATCGGACAGCAGATACTGGAGCGTAGTTCCCTTTGTGGCCGCTTCTTCCAGCGGGAACAGCGTTTTGCCCGGTGTAAAGCCATCCGCAACCGCCTTGTCCCAAGAAGCGCCGCCTTCACGCTGGCCAATGATGACATTGATCCCGTTATCACGCATGTTCAGCGCCTGTCCGGGGCCCTGAACGCCATAACCCAGCACTGCCACGGTTTCATCTTGCAGGACCGTACGCGCTTTTTCCAAAGAAAACTCATCCGCGGTAATGACTTCTTCAATCACTCCGCCAAAATCGATATTTGCCATGTTTTGCTCCTTATTTTTTTGTTGAAAATTGATGATTTCAAGTTTTATGATTTCGATTTGTACGGTTAAAATTTTCGGTAGGGTGGGCATCGCCGGAAACTGATTTTGTTTAAAGCACCTATCTTTGTCGGCGATGCCCACCGATTCATTAAAAACGGTGGGCAAAGGCAATTGCTTTAAACGATGTCTGATGCCACACCTTGTTATTA
>JAOZRC010000654.1:1490-3479 GCA_029940345.1 Desulfobacterales bacterium | reverse complement strand
AAATAGTATTGTACGTTGTAACAGCCTTACACTCAATAATCACCTTGTCACCGACCAGTATATCCATTCTCAAAGGATTAGCCAAAGTATTGCCTTTATATGTTATCGGCACGGTCACCTGCCGTTCAACTTTCAGGTCTCTTTGGCACAATTCGAATACCAGAGCTTCCTCGTATACGGCCTCAAGAAGTCCGGGGCCACCAAGAGTGCGGTGAACTTCCAGAGCGCTGTTTACAACGATCTTGCTGATTTCATTTTCGTGCATTTGTATTACCTTTTAACGCAGAGGCGCAGAGAATATAAGCCGCAAAGAGGGCGTGTGTTTTTTACCGCTTTGCTTCTTAGCGGCTTTGCGTTAAAGCTTTGTTCGGCCGTCCGTTGCGGGGTTGCCCTTCTGAGCAACAGGATATCGGCTTCAGGCGGGCCTGCCATAAGAGGAAATTCGGGATAAACCTCAATTCCCACCGGTGTCAGAAGTTCCTCTGACATCTTTCCTAACAGACGTTGCCAGCGGGTTTTTGGCGTTTTGATCTGTCGCTGCTCCATCAGCTTTCCATTTTTACTAATTGATTATTTACCTCAAAGTCGCAAAGAGCGCAAAAATATTCCAAAAGAAAACCTTTGCGTCTTTGCGGTGATTTTAAAAAAAGATGCACCGCAAAGCCGCAAAAAGCGCAAAGAAAATTTAAAGAAAAACCCGCATTCCTCATTGTCCGCCAAACATTAGAACGGGTCAATCAGAGGAAACACCAGACTTACAGCTTGGCACTTTGCCGCCATTCTGCGCTGTCTATGCTAAACTGTAGGTTCAGCACTCCTTCGAAAAGTGTAAACTACTTTAGGCGCAAAATGAAGGATGCCAGAAATTCGTGTGATTAGCGATTTGCTTTACTATAAAAACGTAGCGCATCACGGGACAAGCCAATTCTCAACGTGTAATTCCGGGATTCTTTTAAAATGTCTGGTATTTCCGGTCACCAGAACAAACTCTCCCGCGATGGAAATCGCAGCTATCTCAAGATCCGCCAGATCAAGCGGCAACCCTTTTTTTTCCAACTCCGCTCGCAGCCGACCACAGATATAGGCGGATTTAGAGTCAAATCCAACCACATTTACAGAAGGGAGCAAAATGCTTTCCAGATTATTCAGGTGATAATCCGGGCGATCACTTTTAACAGCACCATAAACAATCTCTGAAATCGTGATAGTCGAAATATACTGTTCATGCTTAGGAATAACAGCCAGTCGTTCCAGCAGAGTCTTTGCAGGGTGTTTTTTCAGGACATTGGTGATAACATCAGTATCAAAGAGAAACATTTCTTCCTTTTCCACCATCTTGTCGTAACAGATGAAGATTTTCCAGGCTCACAGCAACTTCTTCAAACCTTTTCCATTTGCCTGCAATTGAGGCAAGACCCTGCCGCTCTTCATGTTGCTCAATAATCTGCAAATCCTCAAGACTGACTAAAGCAGCTACAGGTTTATTCCTTCGTGTGATTACAAAGCGTTCATGCGCATAGGCACTTTTTGCTATAAGTTCAGATAAACGGCTTTTGGCATTGGCTACTGATACCCTAGGCATATTTTTTTATCTCCATCGGTTAAGAGTTTCGCCCATATTCGGCAAGATTATCACTTGTGTTTTTTACAATTATGGCTTCAGGTGTCAGGACGTTTTTGCTAAAGACTGAAACCTGAAACCTGAAACCTACGCCAGAGTTTTACTAAATATCATTACAAAATGTAAATCTGACATGATGGCTTTTGCAAGCACAATATGGTCATTATGACCATTATGATCTGATCATAATGTTGATAGCAGCCCTTGTCAATTTGTTTCACATAAATATCGCAAAGAGTATCCACGAGATTTACGAATTGAAGCACGAAGCGTTCGTAACCGTTCATCTTAGCACCAAAGGATCGGCAATATGCCGGGCAATAAGTTTGACACCGAACAAGCCGCATCCACCGGTGATTAACCATTGT
>JAOZRC010000654.1:0-1390 GCA_029940345.1 Desulfobacterales bacterium | reverse complement strand
GGTGATTAACCATTGTTTGGAAATTGCTGTTATTCCCACTTCACTCCCCTGAAAATCGCATCCTTATTAATCGAGGCTTTATGCCGAATCACCGTCTCCATCATCTGGGCAAGCACATCATCGGTGAGATAATTCGGTTCCAGGCCAAGTTCCGGAAGGCCGGTGTGTACAGGATTCTAATAATGATCTTCGGCCTCTTTGCGGGGATTTTCCACCGGTTTTATCTCGACTTGCAGGCCCAGCCCTTTTCCGACCCGCTGTACCCGTTCGGCCAGTTCATTGACACTGAAGGTCTCGGTAAACTGATTGAAAATGCGGAGTTCCCCTTGTTTGGCCGGATTTTCCAGTGAGAGGCGCACACAGTTAAGGGTGTCTTTGATGTTCAGATAGCCTCGGGTCTGTTCACCCTTTCCATAAACGGTCAGGGGATAATCAGCCACAGCTTGCACCACAAACCGATTGAGTACCGTGCCAAAGAGTTCGTCATAGTTAAAAAAGGGGAACAGGCGTTTATCTTGCTCGTTTTCATCGGTGATGAGACCATACACCGGCCCCTGCATGAGATCGGTTACCCGGATACCCCACATCCGCACATAGAACCATAGCAGATCCGTATCCATGACCTTTGTCGTGTGATAGAGACTGCCTGCCTGACGGGGATAGAGAAAACGATGCTCTCTTCCTTTATGCTTAATATCAATCCAGCCTTCTTCGATATCAATATCCGGTGTGCCGTATTCGCCCATGGTGCCGATTTTGACGATATGGGCTTGAGGACAGAATTCTCTGACAGCGAAAATAACATTCGCGGTCACCTCCAGATTGTTTTGAAGGGTAAGGAATGGGGACGAAATAAATGCCCCAATTGGTTTGTAGTTTGGACTACGAAAAGTGAGGATATTTTCGGATAAAAGATCTAAATTTAGCACTGGCGTGTGACTTAAAGTGATATTTTTCGTGACATTTTCTAACACTTGTGTCATTGATGGATGAAATATAATTCAATAACATGAGGTGATATATGAAAATGCCGGAAAATTTCCCTGTAAATGAAAGTGAATTCCATAGGATAACGCCCTATAATCCTTTTGAGGAAACTACTATGAAAACTGTTTACAATCAGTTTTCAGAAAAAGACAGAAGGCTATACGCAGGGGCTGAGGCAATAAAATTGCCACACGGCGGTATAACATATATTGCCGATCTTTTCGGATGTGACCGAAAAACAGTGAGTCGTGTTATCCTTGAGATTACAAATTCCGAACAGATTGAAAAAGACAGGATCAGGAAAAAGGGCGGCGGGAGGAAGACGAGCCTTGTGACTATCCCTGACATCAATGAAAAATTTATTAAGGTGATATGGGATCATACAGCCGGTGATCCTATGGAT
>JAOZRC010000653.1 GCA_029940345.1 Desulfobacterales bacterium | reverse complement strand
GATGAGCGGCATATCATCTTTTTGTGTCCACGCAAACACCATTTCATACGGAGGAAACGGCGTGAGTTCCCCATACAACTTCACTCCGACAACTGGGGATCCACGAAGAAAATCAACCGGGGTTAAGCTATATGTTTGTTCCTCCCAGGATAAACCCAATTTAAGGCCAATACTGTACGGCAACACATTATTCGTAGCCCCTGAGTCAACAAGCGCCTCGTGTGTGAGAGTATGCTCTTCATAATAAAGCGTCAGCGGGATGAAGGGAAGATTTCTACCATAAGTATAGGTGAATTGGCGTTTATTCATTATCACAATAATTCCTGAAGTTGTTTCGCTATTTTGGGTTCGCAGACCGGACCATAAAATCCCACGTCCTGGCCCGGCTGAAAATATTTTTGCATATCGGTGTCTTGCGCAGACGCATTTTCTTTATGAAGCATGCGCATGATAGCTTGAATAAGCTGCAATTTTTTCGTTCGCGATAAGGGCCGAATTGCATTTTCAATGTCTGGTAAGCGCATAGGTATTCCTCCTTTATGCCTGTGTCAACGGCATTTCCGTCAATATTTTCCATAAACTCTGACCATGCATCATCGTTTCCAGATTCTTTTGATTATAGATTATTTTCAAGTTTAACAGACTCGGCTTCCTTTTTCAATGTAATTTCAATTTTTATGATATGCTGTTATAATAATTTTTCAGGCAGGCATTCAGGAACATTGATAACTGTTTGCATATAAAAAATCTCCTGCCACAGTTGAAATATTCTGATTATAACGGTTTTGGGGGAACCTGCGATATCCTCCCAAACATAAAAAAACTGGTCTTGCCCTCATCATCAGAGATGGCCGTTTTTCCGAACAAATCACTGGCCGAAATAAAAAAAGGAAAAAGAACTCGACACAATAGTGGCCGCTCTTACCGACACTCGGGGCAATGCTGCCAAGGCCGCCCGGAAGTTGGGGATTTCTCCCCAATTGATGAATTACAAGCTGAAGCGGTTCGGCATCAATCGGCGGGACTATCTGGCAACCTAAGTACGTGTCCATAAATTTTTGTACATCAGACCTCCGAGGTTTCCAAAACTTCGGAGGTCTGCGGTGCAAAAACTTTTGTATGTGTACTTAACTGCATGAAGGCCGCAAATGCGAAAAATTCTGGCGCTTCCTCTCTATAGCCTTCCTTTTATAATAGTATAAGTAACCGACCATAAGTTTTCTGGTTCTTTTCGCCACTGTTCCTATAATAATCTGTGTTAAACACCGTGAATGGGGTCATGAATGGGGTCAAACCTTGAATTATGAATTATGATGATGAAATAAATTTTATTGTCTAATTCTACTTTGTTAGATTACCGATAACCATCTGTTTTTCATTAGATTTTTAAAAATCGTGTCAAATTTAATCATTCAATTATTTCAATAAGTTGTATCTAATCTAACAAAGTAGAACTAAATCCTTGAATTATGAATTATGATGATGAAATAAATTTTATTGTCTAATTCTACTTTGTTAGATTACCGATAACCATCTGTTTTTCATTAGATTTTTAAAAATCGTGTCAAATTTAATCATTCAATTATTTCAATAAGTTGTATCTAATCTAACAAAGTAGAACTAAATCCTTGAATTATAATAATTCACTATTCAAGGTTTGACCCCATCCATATAACAGGCTTGCGGCCGCTGCCTGCCTTTAAAACCGAATGAAGAAAATAAGATCAGGAGATCGGTTAAGATGGGCAAACAGAAAAATATTTTGGCGAAACGCCATAGAAAAGCCTGTAATATTTCGCCTTTGAGATTCAAACTGCGGCGTCTTGCTGCGGAGCACCCTGTTGACGGTGCGGAATCTGTTGAAGAATGGCTCGCGCAACAGCGAACTGGCGGGGATTTAAAGTGATTGTACGCCCCGGAGATGATGCCCTGTTCATCTTTTTATTTTCCCTTTCTCGGTTACCGCCCTTGAATCCTGCAAAGAGTTCTCCCATGACAAATACTGACATATATGCAAGCTGCGCTTCAATTAGCGCCTCCAGCACGTTTTTATCACCGGCCAGAAATCGGCTATATGCATTAGTGTCAATCAGTATCTTTTTCAACACCAATCCTCCGGATCAATTTTTTCAAATTCCTTCGTTGTTCTGTCAAATTCACACGCTTCTTCATCAGACCATACGCCGAAGATATCAAGAAAATCTTTTTTGCGATTGTCTTTACCTTTCGGCTTGAGACCCAGAGACTCCTCTAAAAGTTTTTTTATAGTCTTATTAAAGCTGATTCCCTCACCTTGCCTGATCACGAATTAACGCATCCAGGTGATCATCAAGTTCATGGATAGTTATGGATTTCATGCTGCCTCCTTGCACCTGGCACCATAAATTTATAAATCACAAATTATGACCGTACCGAGTATGTCTGAATTTGTACTGATCACGATATGTTTCAATGAATTGTCAGATACAATCTGATAAACTCCGCAGATTCTATTCTGAAAACTGTTTACCAGTTATGGGAGTACATGTAAAGTGCGGAATCGTTTGTGCACCGGATATGATGGCTGTCAGTTCCTGGCATTTTTCAAGCTGGATTTCTTAAAACTGCCTTTTTGCCCTCTAAAAAGAGCTTTTAGGGTCTTATTTGACAAAAATTCATTATCCATATCTTTTAATTTCAATCTGTTGGCTTGGCCCGACCCTATTTTACTATTTTAAACTATTTTAATTTTACTTTTGTAACAGCACAAAACCTCATCGTCATTTTGCCTGCCGTTTTAACCATAAAGGATTGTTCCAAACCATTTTCCCTTTTCAGCGATATGATGCAGCTCGTAAATGGTGGGCAAAGGCTGATTATTTTAACTGCATTTGGGGGTTGCTGTCTTGTTTGGCAATAAACACCAATTGAATCATGATTTTGCCCACCCTACCGCTGAACCAGCAAAGGTCAGAGAAGCGAACCCGACAAAATCGGCTTTACGTCGGGTTACGCTTGGCTAACCCGACCTAATGGCTACCCGACCATCTTGTCATAAAACACGTCAGTGACTATCTGATAAGCTTCATTTTAAGCGTCAGTGCGGGGCTGGATAAAGGCCGCAAACCGCTTTACAATCCCCATAAATAATGATAGATTTAAATATTATTTGTTGCAATATGACGAATCTGACCATCATCCTTTATAGTTCGGTTTACACTTTTCTTAGTTTTTATGTCCCTAACGAGAAAAAGTGTTCACTGGTCAGGAAAGGATGCCTTTACGGATACAAAAGGATAATTTTTATGACAACAAAAAAGCACAGCAACTTTGACATCCGCCATAAAGAAACACTGACTCTGTTCCTGCGGGAATATTTTGAAATGTTCTTTCCCGACATAGCCAAAATTATGAAAT
This sequence comes from Desulfobacterales bacterium, assembly GCA_029940345.1. Classification (GTDB taxonomy): domain Bacteria; phylum Desulfobacterota; class Desulfobacteria; order Desulfobacterales; family JAUCGF01; genus JAUCGF01. The sequence goes on along the minus strand of JAOZRC010000653.1, from coordinate 89 downwards.
TTGAAACTGCCAGGTTCCTTGATAAAGAACTGATTGCGCTGTTCGGAAAACCGGATGGGCAGCAAAACGATCAGGATCAGCATCGAATC
>JAOZRC010000652.1 GCA_029940345.1 Desulfobacterales bacterium | reverse complement strand
CAGGAAATTGTTGTTTATCGAACGTTGGAAAATTTTATACAGCTATTTTTTAGAAAAGGAGGGGTAATGAAAACAAGAGTTCAGGTGTGTATCGTTAGCTTGTTGGCAATGGTGTTTACATTTTCGGTTGGGCAGATTTCTACTTTTGCGGCTGATGATGACATAATATGCAAAGAGGGAGATGTCTGCCGGCAAAAAGCCACTTTTCTGCCCCTGCGGGCGCTCCCCAGGGCATTGTCTAATATTTTCGATGAGCCGAAAGAAGGAGCCAAAGTTACTGCTTCAAACGTAAAAGCTTTCTTCCCGCTTTATGTTTTTGAAAGAAAAGATATCGATCTTTCGGACGCCGCCAATCCCAAGGGATGGTACCGGATCGGTTCCAGTGTGTCCGACCCTATCGGATGGATGCAGGCCAGGGATATTCTGGAATGGAAACAAGCCCTTGTGGTTTCCTATACGCACCCGGGCACCGGTGATGAGCGGCGAAATCCTGTCATCATGTACGATAGCTTGGACAAACTGAAAAAACTGGTCGAATCAGATAAACGCAAGGAAGATGCTAAAACGGTTTACGAAGGGCTCAAAGCAACACCTGTCAAAGTGCCTGACGGTGTTGTCACGGCCGAACCCCAACGATTTGTGGATATCGAGGAAAAATTCTATGTTTTGCCGGTATTAAAATTCGAGGAAGTCGACATTTTCGATGAAGAAACCAGATACTTGCAGCTTGCAGCCGCCATCCCCAAGGAAAGGGGGGATGAAGATAGCCCGGATACATTAAAAAACAAAAAGTTTGCCGAGCAAGCGGCACAGAAAGAAACAACACAAGGAACAGATGCAAAAAATCTCGGTGTGGATATCAAATTTGTCCTTGATGTCACCGGAAGTATGGGACCGTATATTGAAAGAACAAAAAAAGCTATCATGCGTGTTGCGACAGAAGTATCTAAAATTGACACTCGAGTAAGCTATGGGTTGATCGGATATTCGGACCAATTTAAAAACCTGACACCGGAATTGGTGGATGAAACGGGATTCGAACAAGTCATTTCAGGAATTACCGCTGCCGGAGGAGGTGATCACCAGGAAGAAGTATTCGCGGGTGTGCGGGAGGCCATTCAATCTGATTGGAATGAAAACACATTTAGGGTAATGATCATCGTCGGAGATGCCAGTTCACATCCGATGGGGCACCCAATGAACCTTACCGGCATGGGGGAAGAAGAACTTCGCATCCAGGCGGATCAAAATAATATTATGGTTTTTGCAATTCATTTGAAAGATCCGCGAACAAGCCCTGATCACCCTGTTGCCGAAACACAGTTAAGAATGCTTGGAAAGAATCCGGGTGCTCAAATTGAGTCATATATACCCATAAAAGCGGATGATGTGGATGAATTTGAAAAATCGGTAAAAACATTGGCAGGCACCCTTTCAGGTATTATCGGTGATATCAGGAAAGGCAAAACAACGGTTGAAGAAAAAACGGTTGAAAAATTTACCGAAGCCGGATCGGAAGCATCTGAAAAAACGGCTGAAATGGTCAAGGATGCGGTTGATGCCGCTTTGGTCAGATACCTGGGGGCGGCCGCATCGCCACCCAAAGATATCACCGCCTGGGTGCTGGACAGGGATATTGCAGAACCGGATATCCGATCCCTGGAGGTGAGGGTGCTTGTTAAAAAGCGCGATCTCAATGACCTGATCCAGGCGCTAGACCAAGTACTCAAAGCAGTCAAACGGTCAGAACTTACGTCTCAGAAGTTTTTTGACGCGCTTCAGGGCGTTGTGGCTTCAAGTACGAAAGGTGAAAAAGTTGATTTTAGCACGGCAGAAAAACTAGCTGATTCCGGTTTGATGCCTTCATGGATCGCCAGCCTCCCGTATAAGAGCGCCATTTTGAACATGACCAATGAAATTTTCGAATCGATTTCCGCTGATGAAAGGGCCAAGCTTGAAACGGATGTGGAGAGTAAGTTGAATCTTTACCGGGATGTGAATGAAAATACATCACTTTGGATCGCCCTGGACGAGAGGGATGCAAAGATTGACCATGTGTATCCGTTAAGTCTTGATGCCTTGCCATAAATTTTTCTATTCATAGGGGACGTCCGCTGCCACGGACGTCCCTAAAACTGTATTTTCGATTTTTTATATGAAACAAACAGATGCTGGCAGATATGGAATATTTTTTCCATACAAATAGTAAGTAACGGGGAAAAGATGAAGGCACAACCAATATTGGAAATGCACGATGTATTCAAACGGCGGGAACAGGGTGGCGTCGCATTTGAACTAAGCGTTCCGCAAATTAAGCTTTCGAGCGGGCAATTCATCGCCATAGTGGGTGACAGCGGTTGCGGTAAAAGCACCCTGTTGGATATGTTAGCGTTGGTTTCCCGACCGACGCACATGCAACAATTTGATTATTTTTTTAAAGCGGCCCAAGATGAAACCGGCCAGATCGACGTGGGCAACCTCTGGAAAATAAACAACGAAAAAGGCTTGGCTGCCATAAGAAAGAAGTACCTGGGCTATGTGCTTCAAACCGGGGGGTTGCTGCCGTTTTTAACGGTCTTCCAGAATATACGGCTTCCCGCGCTCATCAATGGCGATGATGATACATCATATCCGAAACAGCTTGCTAAAAAGATCGGTGTTGACCGTTTTCTAAATAAAAAACCCCAGTTTTTATCCGGGGGGCAGCGCCAGCGTGTCGCCATCATTCGCGCGCTGGCCCACAAACCCCGGCTTATCCTGGCAGATGAACCTACCGCAGCGGTTGATAAAAAACGGGCCGGCAAAATTGTCGAGGATTTCTATGCCCTGGCGGAAAAAAGTGGGACCACCATTGTTATGGTCACCCATGACAGAGAACTGGTTCGGGATATATCAAATGCGACCTATACGTTTGAAGTGAACGAGGTTTCCGAATCACTGACCCAGTCTGTAACCGTAAAAATTTAATACAGGTGTGAATCAAATGCATGCTGAATCTTCAAAACAAAAAAACATCACTTTGAAACTTGCGTTACTTGACCTCTTGCATGAATGGATATTATCGCTATGTATGGTATTGGCCATAGCGGCGGTTTTGTCACCATTGATGATCCTTTTGGGTTTGAAGCATGGCACAATAAAAACCATGAAAGATCGCCTGATCGAAGACCCCGTGAATCGCGAAATTGCGCCATCACGAACCCTCCAATTACCTGAATCCTGGTTTACAGAATTGCGCCGGCGGGATGATATTGATTTTGTTATCCCGACAATCCTTCGGGGCTCATCCATTGTCAGGGTTTCAAAACTCGGCTCAAAGAATACCGAAGTATTCGATTTGCTTCCCACATCGGCGGGTGATCCGTTGATCCTGGAAAACAGCGGAGTCATCCCCAAACAAAATGAATGCGTGCTTTCGTATCCTGCTGCTGAAAAACTTGGCATAAAAACGGGGGATACGCTCACTGCCTATGTCACGCGAACCCGGCT
>JAOZRC010000079.1 GCA_029940345.1 Desulfobacterales bacterium | reverse complement strand
TTGACACCATCAAATGAACCGAAAGCCCCAAAAGCGCTAAAACAAGGAAAACCCAGGACAACGGACGACTGTGCTGTTTTATGATCGCCGTTTCATCCCAATCACCCCATTGGCCTGTACGGCATTGGGTGAGATCAGATTCCTGGGCGGATAACAAATTGGACGCAAAATTGATTTTTTGACGACCGGCCTCAAGGGTGTATTGGCCGATTTGCCGGGGCCTGATATGGGCTGCTCCCTTCCGCACTATTGCCACAGACTTTCGGCCATTGGGTGCGGTTACGCTGATTTCGGCAATGTCGCTTTGCGGAATGAGGGTTACGCTTTGGCCGGCGCGCACGTTCCTTCGTTTCATGCCGGGAAGTTTGTCAATACGCCAGTTCAACAGATTCCAGATCAGACTTGGCCAGGCCGGTGTGTGAAAAACATCTGAACGTTTTGCATTCATGCGTATATAGATATGATGGCGTCCGGAGGGCTGCTGGACATCTGTAATCATCGATGTATCGCCTGCGGCCAGAACCGGCGCGCCTGGCAGCGGAGATGTCAATCCCACATCCCAAATCACGCCTTCCCAGGAGATGCCGAGCATGAGCGGATGCGTATAGTCTTTTACAAAGGGACCTTGATATACAGCGCCATCAGTTAATATCGGCAAGTGAACCATCCAAATCACAGGTCTGGCTTCAGATTGGGATTCCGGTTGAAGCTGATCCGTAAACACAAGTACCGCTTCCTTCTCAACAGTCAAAGCAAGATGGGCAGATTGCAGTGCCCTTTCAATTATAGAACGCATGTCAGGATTTTTAATCGTGATTTTCACCCGACATTTTCGAGACAGCGGCGGATACAGCCATACGCGGTTATCCGCCGCCAGACTGTCATCGCCCAATACAGCGGTCAGAACGGGAATGTCAGCAGGCAAATCGAACAGCAGCCGTTTGGTTTCGCGGGCTTTAAGCTGTAATGGTTTTTGGCGGCCGGCAATTTGCAGCGTGGTTTGCACGCTTTGATCGGCAAAATTGGCAATCTCTAAAAGACAACGGCCCCTGGCGTCAGTGTTGGTACGCGCAGCATTAACAAACCCCACATTCGGCAGCGGCTTTCCAACGGATATCCATTTAAGGTTGTTTTGCGGTAATGTCCGGGCCGGCGCATGGTCACTGACGACCAGAATCAATTCATCCCGGCTGGCCAGCGCAACCGCCATTTCAAGCGCCTTTGCCAAATCTGCGTGCGGATCGTTACACTGCCACTTTTTGAGCAGAAGTTGCGCCGTGGCGGCAGAACGCGCTGTCCGTGGACTGACGGTGGGATTAAGACCGGCAAAGATAAAGCGCACCGGTCCGTAATTGTCCGACTGAAGCAGGGTTTGGACCTCTTTTAAACCACGATTTTGAAAGGAGATGCCGTTATCCCGGGCCTTCATGGAAACGGAATCATCCAGAACAACGGTTAGCGGTCGCGTCATTTTCGCAGCAGACAGCATGGGATCGGCGGCCGCCAGCACACATAAAAACAAAATCAGCAGTTCAATGAAGAAAATCAGCGGCGTATGTAACCTGTAAAACCGTTTTCCTCCCTGGTGCACCGGTGTCAGATTTTGCCATAGAATCAAAGATGACACCATATAGCGTTGCGCGCGCTGTCGCCAAAGATAGATCCCAATCAGTACAGGGATACTGATCAGGCCGTATAAAAACTGAGGCTTCGCCAGAAAAAACACTACAATCCTCCTACCACACCGCTGGCTAGGAGCGGTTCCACGTTCCAGTCGGATGTTAATTGTTCGGCGTTGAACGTCATAAAGCGCGCTCCTGCCTGGCGACAGGCATTACGCCAACTCTGCTGCAAGGCTTTAAGAGCGGAATCATAGCGTTTGCGGGTGTTTTCATCTGCAAAAAGTGTTACCGTCGCACCGGTTTCATAATCCTCAACCGTCAAATTGCCCTGAATATTGGGATTCATATCCGTGTCAGCCAGAATCTGAATCACAACCACGGCGCTGGCGGCCTGGGATGCGGTTCGAAGCACTTTATATGGCTCCCCGGGAAAAAGCAGATCACTCAGAAGGATACGAATTCCCCGTCGGCGCAAGGCGGGCGGACGAATTGCAAACGATTCCGCCAGCGGGCAACGCGATTCAAACGTGATGTCTCGCCAAAACGAGGGCTGGGATTCACCGTGATCGATGCGCCGGCATCCCCTTGTGCTTAACCATACAGCGGTTGTACAACGGGCGTTGGCGGCGGCGGCTCCCAAAAATGCTGTCAAACCCAGCACCGCTTCGGCTTTGGCCGTTCCCGGGAGCGCCATCGAACGCGAACCGTCAATCACAAAATCGACATGCGGATCTATCTCTTCCCGAAATAATTTTACAATCAACTTATCACTGCGGCCATAAGCCCCCCAATCTATCTGACGCAGATCGTCTCCGGGTTGGTATTCGCGGAAATCCTTGAAATCCAAAGACGATCCGGTGTGACGGCCCGGGTAATAACCCGAACGGCCCAAATGCGCCATCAGGGACAGTTGCAATACGTAGTCAGCGCCGGCCTTTTCTCCTTCGAGCAAATATTTTTTCATACTGTATTCAGTAATCGGTATTCGATGTTGAGTGTTGGGCGTTGGATGTTCGATGTTCATTCGGTGTAAAGCGGTATAGTTGTTTAACAAACCAGGGCAGGTTTAAAAATGTGATGACGGCAGCGCAAATTGAAGCTGTTAGCAAATGCGTCCAAAGATCGCCACTTGGCATGTCCAGGGTTTGAAACAAATTGCCGTATATTACATCCGGCCAGGGTTTAACACCGATTAGCACCATAATTAGCAGAGGCGCCAAATGGGCAACGGCCAAAATTAAGATAACAATCAACCAGGTGTTTTGAGGCTGCATCCATGTTAAACACTTTCTTCGTATCAGCAATCCGGTGAGCGCATAACTGTAAGAATAGAGAAAAATGCCGGCGCTCATGATCAAAAAGGTTTCAGCAGACTTGCGCATCAATCCCAAACTGAATGTTAGTGTCAATCCCAAAGCGAATGTTAACAACATCATTACAAACGTCCAGGCAATCCCATTAGCGGGCCCGCTGAAAAAGCAAAATACAACAGCTCGTTTTATCCGGGATTTCGGGATAGCGCATCTGATCCGTGGGCTTTGAGTGTCCTTTTCAGATACGGATATCAAAAGCATGGCCAATAAAACTGTCAGTGTATATCCGACCCATAATTCCAAATCCAATGGAAACCCCACTAGCGAATGCCATGGTGCGCTAAACGCGGCTATTCCGGTGATAATCCAAGCGCCGGTCAAGTAACCGCGTACAGCCGGCGCCCGATTGGCCGTGGGAGGGCTTAACAACGCTACGGCCAGGACATGGCAAAAACCGAAGGCCAGAACCGCCAAAAGCAGCAGAATTGATGTCCATATCCAAAAATCCGACGAACCCAGACGGCTTCCGACACCATAGCGGAGCAATTCATCAGCAAATGAGATAACTGCGACACAAAAGAAGACAGTTCCCCCACCGGCGCCAATTCCCAAAATGACCTTAAACACACGACTGCACGGGATACAGGCGATGCACAAAGCAAATTGAATCGTCACAGTTTGAGCCAAAATGGCCATTGCCAGAATGATGAAAACAGACGGCAGATCAACGCCTCTTAAAAAATAGGTCAGCACCATAAACGGTAAAAAAGCGCTGAAAACCAACATCGTTAAGATCATGCCCACCATGAGTTTACCCCGAATAATAGCGCTCGGCGTCAGCGTCGTGGTGAACACTAAATCGGCGACAGTTTGAAAGCGCTCTTTGCTCATACGCACCGCCGTATAAGCGGGAATAAACAACATTGTGGTTACCGCAAACAGACCCAGTAAAAATTCAAAAGCATCCCGTCCTTGACGAATCGCTCGGGTCATATTCAGTCCGCTTTGGTTAGTGGCTTCTGTCACAAACAGGGTCATCGCACCTAAAAGAACAACCAATAAAAACATTAGCATCCCCACCACCAAACGACTGCGCACCGCCTGGCGCAGTTCTTTGACAACAATGGGATTGAGATGGTCGTCAATTCGTGCGAACGCTTGTGCCAGTGTCATTGCACCTCCCCAGTGGTAAGATTCATGAAAAGTTCTTCCAGATCGGTTTGCTGTTGTTTAAATTCGGCGATACGGCAGCCCTTATGCACCAGGGCTGCCAGTAAATCACAGCCATCTTTTTCATCTCCCGCAAGCTCTACGCGCAATTCACGGCCATCGGGCCGCACGGCGATCACTTTGGGCATTTCTAACAATAGCTTGCCTAATTCCTCTGGATTGTCATACGAGCGTACAAGCAGGCACAGATGCGGCCGGTCCTGCCGGATCAGTTGGCTTATGGCGCCGGAACGCAGAATTTTGCCCTGTTCGATAATAATCGCCCCGTCACATATTTCAGTCAGCTCAGTCAAAATATGGGAGCTGATCAGAATGGCCTTGTCCTGGGCGGCCAGCAGCTTTAACAATTCACGTAATTCGATGCGCGCTCGGGGGTCCAACCCGGCCGCCGGTTCATCCAGTAATAGCACTGACGGATCATGAACCAGGGCGCGCGCCAAACTGACCCGTTGTTTCATGCCTTTGGAAAGCGCTTTTAACAATTTATCGCGCAAGCCGTTAAGTCGCGTAAAGGTCTCCACCCCTTCCAGGCGCTGCTTGCGCAAGCTTCCTTTGAGTTTGTAAGCACGGGCAAAAAAATCAAGATACTCATGTACGGTGATATCGCTATGCTCAGGCAGCAAATCCGGTACAAATCCCACCAAATGGTGTATTTTTTCAGGATACTGGCTGACAGCCACACCGTTGATATAGGCTTCACCGACGGAGGGTTCATCCAACGCCGCCAGGATGCGCAGGCAGGTGGTTTTGCCAGCGCCGTTGGGACCGACAAAACCGAAAATCTGACCGGCGTGAAATTGGAAAGATACGCCTTGCAATGCCTGGGTCGCGCCAAAGTTTTTCTTTAAATTATCAACTTTAATTTCTAACATTTACGTCCGAAGGTGTGAAAACGCCGAAAACAATGGCGCTTAATTCGAGGTTATCCGGATCGGTCAATCCTTTTTCAATAAACGGGCATCCGTCAATTTGGGCAATATACGTATTAGGAGTGACGTATGTTTGCTCTTTATTTAAAAGCCATTCAAGCTGTCTGTTTTTGGCAAAAGCAATGTAAGTCGGACGCAGAAATTTTTCTAAAGGAATAGACGGATTGACATGCGCGAAGGCATCGTCCAGGATGACGCTTGCACCGACCGGTATTTGGTGGCCCGAATAGACTTTCCCTTGAGTATCGGCCAGAAAAAGCCGGTCAATGGGAGCACCCAAACCGTTAACCACGATAGGCCGACCGTCGGATTGCCAGATAACTTGCAACCGCTCGCGCCTTTTTTCAATTTTACGAACCATAAAATGGGCCGGCACCCTGGCAGTGATCCATCCGGAGGTGAAATGTTGCTCTCCTGTCAGGTCAATGGTGCGGGCTGCGCCGGAACGGGAATACCCCCTGGAAACCAGGGGCGTCAACTCAGTTTGATATGAAAAACGCAGTCCGTCAGATGGTGTCATACGACAATAAAATGCCGCCATTCCCAACGTAACCGCTTCATGTTCAGTTTGATTCAACAGGGTGACACCGCTGATTTTGACATCCGCGTCAAGACCTTCGGACAAAAGCGCAAAGCCGAACACGGATGCGGCGGTTAGCAGCGCAATGAGCGGAAACGTCCACACCAGCCAAATCTTTTTGTTGTGGCGGTGCAAAATAAAAAGATTCAACGGACCGGCCAGTACCACAAAAATCAGCATAAACCATAAAAATGCCTTCAAGTTCATATCAAAACCGTCAATGATCGGAAACGCATTATTAGCCGCCGTTTCATTATTAATCTGTCCGAAAGGAAGTTGAGTGATGCGCCAATCATCAATCAAATAGTTTAAATGAAAGGTGTTTAGCGCATTAACGTCGTCCACCGGAATCACAATCAGCCGTCCGAAACCGCCGGCGTAAATGATCATGTTGTCCCGTGCTTCAGTCTGTACAACGCACTGGTAAGAGAAGTCTTCCGGGTTCCCTAAAAGTGTCAGCGTTCCGCCGGTTTTGACATAGGACACCAGCGCTGTTTTTACCGCTTCAGGCGCGGTGGTCCAATCGGCAACTTGCATCATGATGCCGTCATAGCGGGAGTATCCCAGCCAATGGGTGCTCCACATTCGAATATCATGTTCAGCGCGCACCAGGATTTCTTTGCGCTTTTGGCGTGATTTCTTCTTTTTCGGACCGCTATGAAGGTTTTTCAACCGCGAATACAGATTATCCCGGTTTAGCGACCCACTGACTAAAACCACCTTCATTTTTCGATTGTTGCCACCATGCCGACCTCGCCGGATATCTAAAAATTGGGAGGCTGCGATGCCATCCACTGATACTTTTGCCCGAGAGCCGTGTACCGGCAGGGGCGGCTGGAAAATGGAAACATGCGCCTTGGTTTGCGGCGCCACGGAAACGGTGCGTCGTATGGAACGAATATAATTGCCACGTATTGATGACCGGCTCTCAAAAGGTAATTCGATCGTCACGCGGTGGGAGGCAGACGGGGAATGGTTGAAAACCGTCATTCGGTGTTCATAATAGCCGTGAAAGCTATCCTCTTTGGAATGAGTGTGAACCGCAATATTGATATCACCATACCGCCCGGCTAACACGATTTCAGTATTCGAAGCCAATAGAAAAACGGTCAAAATAATAATGATACAGGCAAAGCGATTCATCGGATCGTTATATCGTCAGGAAGTTTCAAACCGGTTTCGTCCAAGGTGTTTAATAAGTCCGCTACAATGATATCCGCATTGATCTGGTCGATACGGGCTTTGTGATTGAGGATCAGGCGATGATTCAGCACATGCCGGGCAACCGCCTTAATGTCTTCAAAACCGACGCTGGGGCGGCTGTCAAGCAGCGCATACGCCCGTGACGTTTCCGCCATGCCGATGGCAGCGCGCGGAGAAGCGCCAAAAGTGACATAATCACGCACCATGCGCGTCGCCTCATCAGCATCCGGGTGGGTGGCGCTGACCATACGGGCGGTATAGTACGCCACCGGTGTGGGTAAAATAATGCGGTTCATAAGATCGAAAAGCGTATTCAGCGCGTTCGCCGGCAGACGCTGTTCCGGGGCCGGCGGCTCTCCCCGGCGGCGCGTGGCAATAATCTGCGTCAAGATATCCGGATCCTGTGAAACGACATTCAGTTTACACAGAAAGCGATCAATTTGAGCTTCCGGCAGCGGATAGGTGCCCTCCAGCTCAATGGGATTCTGCGTGGCCAGCACAAAAAAAGGAAATGGCAGTTTGCGGGTCTGTCCCAACAGCGACACCGTCTGCTCCTGCATGGCTTCCAATAGGGCGGACTGGGTTTTGGGCGTCGCGCGGTTGATTTCATCGGCTAAAAGCAGATTGGTAAACACCGGGCCTTTTTGAAACACCATTTTGCGTTGGCCCTGTTCAGTTTCCTGCAAAATATGATACCCGAGAATATCGCCCGGCATCAGATCCGGTGTAAATTGGACGCGTTGCCAAGTCAGTTCCAGAAGTTCGGACAGGGTTTTGACCAGCAAGGTTTTGCCCACGCCGGGCAGCCCCTCTAACAAAAGATGGCCGCGGCTTAACAGCGTGACCAGCACCATGCGGTGCAGTTCCTTTTGGCCTAGCACGATCCGGTCCAGTTCAGCTAAGAGTTTGACAGTCTGCCTATTAGCCGATTCAATTTCAGCGGATGTCAGCGGAGTATCATTTATTGCAGTCATCTGGCGTTTCCTTTTTTTGAAAAAATCGGGTTTCTACAGCGAGAAAAATCAACGAGAGTTACAATGGTCAAGAAACCCGATTTTTAGACTGTCTCGCCTTATGTTGCAGCCCTTTTTGTTAACTCCAACCTGACCAGATTTCATCAAAAAAATCCGGTCGGACGGGTTTCGTCTCTTTTGGGGCGCGGTTAAAATAGCGTCTGACCGCACCTTTATGACGTGGCCGCACCTGATGAATCAGCGCTGATCCACCGCCGGCCGCCGCTTCGTTCAATGCACCGGATTTTATCAAAGGCAACGCTTGGTCGGGCGGTGGAGCTGCAAGCGTAACGCCCAGCGGCTGGCTTTCTTCAATGCCGGCGACGCCTGCAAGCGGTGTGGTGACATCCCGGAAGCGAGCGCCTTTATCAGATGTGGGCGCTTTCCAGGTCATGATCGCATCGCCCCGGCCGCGGTCGACGCCCCCTCTACCCGGATTTTGGCATAACGCGGAAATATCCGCCATGGTCAAATTTTCAGCATTGGCTTTTAAAAACGCTTTCAAGCCGCTGTCTTCCGGTTTGGCAGCAGAAGAAGAAGATACATCACCCAATTGTGCTGTTGTCATACCAGATGCTTGCAGCCGTTTCAGTTTGGCTGCCATTTTCATCCGGAGACTTTTCAGATCAGACGGCAACGCCGCCATTTGTTCAGGCGTCATTGCGCCGTTGCGTATGGCGGTCATCAATTTGACATTCTTTGCACTGGCTAGGTTGGCGGCGTCACCCGAAATCTCCTGGAGCATGCGTGTTAGCGCCTGCATTGCCTGGGTCCGGATCGCTGGCTTCAAATCTTCCGTATTGGCCAACAGGCGAGCCAGAGTTTCAGCATGATCAACAGTAGCCATTTTGGCCGACAGATCCCGTACGTTTTTGCCGGCTTCCCCATTAATCTGTTCATTGAGATGATCAAGTGTTTCATAAGCTCGGGCTGGATTGCGGCCTTGCGCGGTTTGGGACACCTGTTCCAGTTGTTCTTCTAAATGTTTGGCGTCATCCGGTTTAAGCAGTGTTTCCTCTTTTAAAATAGTAACCTGTTCATGCAATTTTTGGACGGTGGCGCCTATTTCAAGTTTATTTGAAAATGCCTGCGAATTTAAATAATAAGGTGTAAAGAGGGTGACAGTGCTAAAGACCGTCATAAGCAGACAAATTGCGCCTTTCCGTCTTGCGCGCCATTCTACTTGGGGGCAGAGCGGCGTTTTCAGCTTGGCCAACCAAGATGATGTATCCAGTTTGTCGGCGGCCATGAGCAGGCCGCCCAGATGATTGTATTGATCCAGCAAAGCGGTCAATGCGATACGATCGGGCATGTGGCGCCATTCTGTCAGTAAAACGGTAAAAAAAATCAGGAACAAGCCTGCCAGACCGTTCAAAAGTAAGCCAGGTGAGATGTCCAAGGCCGCACGCAGCATCAAATTGGCCCCACCCCACACCAGCAGATAGCCCGAACCCCATACGCAAAAGCGCTGTAATACCAAGCGCATGAACAAGCGACGCTTTAATTGATTGACAAGAGCGGAGTTATTTTTCATAACGAATTAAATAAAGAGTGAGGAATCAAGCCAGAAGCAGGACAGATCGTGTTATAACGGTTAATCTGAAAAGTGATGCAGGTAATGGCAACGTGAGAGTTCGGTCAATCTGCCACTTTTATCTTTCTGAAAAGAGCAGCGAACTTGAAATATTCCAACAAATATGACAAACTGTCATTTTTATGGCAGTTTGTATATCAATATTATGAAAATATGGGGTTGTCAAGGCGTATTCAAGCCTGGGAGTTTGTGTAGATTTTTTAACAGTAGAGAAAATCCGGATTTAAAACTGTGTTGGCTTTATTGGCACCCTTCATATCAGTCTAAAAGTAGTTTACATTTTCCTCGCTGATCTACAAGGATTAAATTTAGTAAGGATTTTGCAACTGTTGTTCTTTGGTATATGGCCTGAACCTAAACGATAATAGCGGTCTTAATCTTATTAAACTGAATCCTTGTAGTTTCAGAAAAGTGTAAGCCGGAAAATGAAGGATGCCGATAAACTTTTTATTTCATATCAGGCGATTATTTAACGCAAATGGTATTATACCCGTGTTTTTAAATATTCAATCACTTCACTGGTGGACAGTTTCCGGCTTCCCGGACCCACCCGGATATAAAAATCTTCACCGCCCTTGTTTTTCAGGAAAACCGGTTCATCGGAACGTTCACAGTCAATAACGAGAATCTTTTTTGTTCCCATGGAACGCAGATCGAAAAACAGACACCCGGCAAACTCGAGCCCAATATGCTGTTTGATAAGATTATTGAAATGCAGGAGCATACGGTCCTCATTCTGAAATCCGTCTGCTTCGATTCCGAGAATATTCCCGCTATCTTCGACACCCACCAGCAAGGCGCCGCCATCCGAATTCATGAAAGCGGCGACTGTTTTCAAGCTGGCGATTTCGATCTCTTTGCCGGGCTTGCCGCTTTTCAGATTCTGGCGTAACGTGGACTTGAATTCCAACGTATCGCTTTCGCCTTCAGCGATAACCTTGCTAAGCGCTTCTTCGGAAGCATCAACATACCGTATTCGCGCTGTTATACGATCTAAGCGGCGTTTATGGGTTGCCAAAAGAAGGATCAGCAGTATGACGCCAATGGTAAGAACCGCCAGTGAGCTAAACAGCAGATTATAGCGGCTTTGCCATGTTTCCGTTTTTACCTGATGCTCGGCAATGATGACACCTGCACGGATCATCCGCTTGCCCGCAGCAGAAGATGAGATACAGCCCCACCAATATTTTCCATTGTGTTTAAAGCGGAACGCTTGCTTCTCTTGGATCGCATTATCTTGATGCTTTTGCAGCATCACCGGAATCAGCGCTGTCGCGGGTTCATTCCCGGCTGACATTTGCGAGGATTTCCCGGATTTGATTAGCTCTGAAAGGTCACTTATTTCCAGATGCTCGGTTACTATGAAAATTTTACCATCGTTTCCGATGGCCAAATGGCTTATCAGCTTTTTCAAATCATCCACGAGGATATCTGATCCGATGACCTGAAACGTGTCACCGGTGTTTTTCGATGGGGCTTTTACGGATGCCGTTATTCCCAATTTTTGCAGGGTGAAAAACAGATAGGGTTCGGTCCAGTGAATGCCTTCACCGGCGCCATCCTTGATTACGTTCGTATACCAAGGTCTCTCACGAGGATCAAAGACCGTATTTTCAGACCATTGCCTAACAATTGCGTATTTGTTCCAGCGTTTGAATGACGCCTGTTTTTTATCCGCGCCCGTGCCTGTAACCCGCGTTATCCAGTGGTCCGGGCTTTTCGGATCACGCAGCAGCAGGTAGGCCTCGCCCTGGTTATCGGCAATCGTCAGCGCCGCAATATGTTTAAGGTGCGGATGGTCAATCAAGGGAATCAGGCCGGTGGTCAGATGGGGTGCGTTTTTGATATCCAACCGGCCTAAATGACTCCATTGCCGCATGGTTTCCAAAATTGTCACCACAGGTGTCAGGAATTGGGTAATTGTATGGGTCGCCTGAACCGATTGGCGCACGACCACAGCCGCCATTTTAGCGTGTCTGGCGCTGAAAGCCGAATAAACAATCAGCGCGGCGGATGCGACAATTGCGATAAGAATCAATATTGCCAAAGGCATCAGGAAAGTGCGTTTGCCGTGCAAGGAACGTTTTTGAGCGAACATTTCAGTCTCCAACTTGTCAATATGTATTGTCAAAGACAAGCTTTTTAGCGCCTTTTAACATTCAAAGCAACGGATTTTTCGTATGATTAGCTGATTGTCCTTGGATTCTTGCCTTATGAACAGGGTAATGATGCAGCCGCATCACATCCCGTACCTTATCAATTGCTCTACGATCTTTTTCATTGACATACTGGCATCCTTCATTTTCCGGTTAACAGGTATGGCCGACCTTAATATGTTTCAAACTCGCTATCATCCATCTCTTCCATTTTGATATTGTCACCCTGCTTTTGAATTTCAGGGTAGCCGGTGCAAAACGGGATGGATCGACATTCAATTCAACATGCGAATTATCAGCCGTCAGTTTCTGATCGACAGTGATAATCTCGTTCTGGGTCCGGCGTGAATTTTCCTTTCCCGAAATGATGCTGGTTTTGATCGCATTGAAATCCCCTTGGTAGGCGACATCGATCAGGTCTGGGAAATCTCCCTGGGCGATGCGGTCCATATATTCCGCTGAAACCTTTAAGGGCGCGATAACCGCATCCAGAGTATTATTGATACCATGAATAACCAGAGCGAAATCACCCTTGAATTTTTGCGTATTGCCGCGTTGTTCGAGTTTTCCGGCGGCAGCCGAGCGGGTCAGATCATTGATTTCTTCGTTGATCGATTGAATTGTTCGCACCATTTTGTCAAGGGATTTTCCCAGTTTATCCTTGTCCGAAAGAATATTCACCCGGACCGAAAAAACCCCGTCAGCTATCTTTTCCGCCACTTGGATGGTGCGATAAAGATTGGCAATTACCATATTGATGTTGGTGATGATTTTATTGAAATCACCTCGAAAGGTTGCGGTGATTTTTTCGGGCGTATCCCCCCTGGAAATCATATCCAAGCTCGCAGCCGCAACGTTCAACGGGTTAATCACGGCATCCAGGGTGGCATTGACGCCTTTATCGAAAAAGTGTTAACTCCTTTAGCTGCCTTATGAAGGATGCCGAATACTTGCTGATAAATTGCTATGTCAGTCAATAGCAGGGACAAATTGGTTTTTATTTCATCGGCATGATGAAGCGTGATTTTTTGGATGGTCTGGGATGACTGGTTGAAAAGGTCTTGCACGGCCTGGGATTCTTTTTGATTCCGATCGGTTAAAAATTTCTTTTCCTGGATAATCGCTTTCAGGATCAGTTCGTTGGCCGTCTCGAGATTCAAAAGCGACGTGTAGGTCTGCGCCATTTTACGTTGAAACGCCTGATTCAGACCGAATAATAAAACGGCCAAGACAATCCCGATAATAATCAATATACCGATTTTATGTGATATTTTCATGGAAACTCCTCATTTTGATAGTGGCCGAATACGTATTTCGATACGATCATGTTCATAGATAAACCGAAGGCGTGATATTTTTTATATAGTCATCGGATTTAGGTTTGTTCTGGCATGATTTTTGCCCCAAACCAATAT